>CALWTH010000057.1 GCA_944384405.1 uncultured Clostridia bacterium | reverse complement strand
CAAAATAATTCAAAATATTTGCAATTTTAGGAGTATATAAAATGTTTTGCCAAAATACGACAAAAAGTATAGATTATGTATATTTTCATATAAAATTAGTCTTCATTCTCTTTTTATTTTTCTTTTTTGATGAGTTCTTGTGTGCTATCATTGAAATGGTGATAAAAAAGGAGCACAAATGGAAACATCAAATAGTCAAGGCAAAAGAAAAATCAAAATCTATGTTGCAGATAACACCGATTTTAGAGAAAAGGTAATTTCATATTTTGATACAAAAGAAGATTTTGAAATTGTTGGAAGTACAGATGACGGACAAAAAGCTCTTTTTGACATATGTGCACTTAAACCAGACGTTGTTCTTATGGAGTGCGTATTGCCAAACCTTGACGGCTTTGTTATTATGGACAAACTTACAGAGAAAATGGGAATAAACAAACCAAAAATTATCATCATATCATCACTATCACATGAAGGATTTATTTCAAAAGCAATGAGCCAAGGCGCTTCATACTTTTTGTGCAAGCCTATTGGCCTTGATATTGTTGAAAGTAGGATAAAAGATGTATTTGGTCTTGAAAATTCTGCACAAATCACCAAAGTAAAACCACGCAATCGTGCCCTTGAAGAAAAGATATCAAATATCTTCATAACAGTGGGCATACCTGCGCACATTAAAGGTTATCAATTTTTGCGTGAAGCAATCAAAATGGCAATTGACCAACCGGAAATAATCAATTCAATCACCAAAAAGCTTTATCCGGCAATTGCAGAAAAGTTTGGTACAAGCGCAAGCAAAGTTGAGCGTGCAATACGCCATGCAATTGAAGTTGCTTGGAATAGGGGAAAGATTGAAAACATAAACTCAATTTTTGGTCTTAAAGTTTATACGTCAAACGATAAACCAACCAATGGCGAATTTATTGCACTTGTCGCCGATAAGATGATAATCGAAGGAGAAGGTGCGTAAGCATCTAAATAAGTTGACAAAGTATCACATTTGTGTGATACTTTTTTTATAATGGACAAAAGACAGATTATAGTTGATTACTTAACAAAACTTTTCCCAAACGCTAAGTGTGAACTTAATGGCGAAACGCCGTTTGAATTTTTAGTTTCTGTCATTTTGTCGGCTCAGTGCACAGATGCTCGTGTCAATATGACAACGCCAAGTTTATTTGCAAAATATAGCACTCCACAAGATTTTGTCAATGCAAATTTGACTGATGTTGAAAATATAATTCGCCCTTGTGGATTTTATCACAACAAGGCAAGAAACATCATCATGCTAAGTCACGCGTTAATAGAAAAATTTGACGGTGTTGTTCCAAACACTTTAAGCGAACTTAGGTCGCTCCCGGGCGTTGGTATGAAGACGGCAAAAGTTGTGCTTGGTTTTATTTTTAATCAAAATGTCATGGCTGTTGATACACACGTTTTGAGAGTTTCAAACAGGCTTGGCATTGTTAATGAGAAAAATCCAGACAAATGTTCTGTGCTACTTGAAAAATATTTTAAGACAGATGTGCAAAAACTACATCACAGGCTAGTGTTGTTTGGACGGTACTATTGCAAAGCAATTAAACCAAAATGTGACATATGTGAGCTCAAAGGCGTGTGTAAGTTTTATAAAGGGGTAAAAAATGTATCTAGATAGAGTAAAAATAACAATAAAAGCAGGCAACGGTGGAAATGGTGCCGTATCTTTTTATCGCAGTAAGCTCACTATGAACGGAGGGCCAGATGGTGGTGACGGCGGAAAAGGTGGCAATGTTGTATTTGTTGCCGATGGTGGAATAAATACACTTTATGACTTTTCATTCAAAAAAAAGTTTGTTGCAACCAATGGTGAAAACGGTGGAAAGAACCGCAAAAAAGGTGCTGACGGCAAAGATGTTGTCATTAAAGTTCCAGTTGGTACAGTCCTATTGGACGAAGACGAAAAAGTTGTTTACGACTTAACAAAAGATGGTGAAACATTTATTGCACTTAAAGGTGGCAACGGTGGTCACGGCAATGATTATTATAAAACACCAACTCGCCAAGCACCAAAGTTTAGCCAAACAGGTGAAGTGACAAAAGAAAAGCAAATAATTTTGGAGCTTAAAAGCATAGCAGATGTTGGACTTGTTGGGTATCCAAATGTTGGCAAAAGCACACTACTTTCTGTTATTTCAAATGCAAAAGTAAAAATTGGCAACTATCATTTCACAACGCTTTATCCAAACCTTGGAGTTGTGCCATACAAAAATTCAAGTTTTGTTGTTGCTGACATACCAGGACTAATTGAAGGAGCAAGTGAAGGGGCAGGACTTGGGCACTACTTTTTGAAGCATATTGAAAGGGTGAGAACAATCGTTCATCTTGTTGATATCTCAGAGAGCGAAGGACGAGATGCGTATAGTGATTATCTTAGCATAAACAACGAACTAAAAAAGTATAGCGAAAAACTTGGCAAGCTTAAACAAATTGTTGCTTTGACAAAAATTGACCTTTTGCCACAAGATGAGAGAGAAAAGAAAATTGCTGATTTTGAGAAAAAGATTGGACAAAAGGCATATCCAATTTGTGCAATAACTCACGAAGGACTTGACGAGCTTTTGGATGAAATTTACAATGTCATATCAAAAGTTCCAAAGCCAGCGCCACTTGATATTGAAGTATTTGATTTTGACAGCCACGACAAAAATTCACTTGATGTTATCAAAATTGATGATTCAACATATGAAGTTGTTGGCGGGCTTGTTGACAACCTAGTTCGTGGAATTGTTCTTGATGACCAGTCATCTTTTTCATACTTTCAAAATGCACTTAAAAAGTTTGGCATAATTGACCTTTTGCTTAGTAAAGGACTAAAAGATGGCGATACCGTGATAATAAAAGACATATCTTTTGAGTACAATCAATAAAATATTTTCATATAATACACTATGGAAATAAAATTAAACAACATAAAATTAAATGTGCCACTATGCCAAAAAACCACAATGCGTGTGGGCGGTGATGCACATTTTTTTATTGAACCAAAAAGTGTATTGGAACTTATAAAAACTATAAAATATTGCAAAAAAAATAAAATAAAATATTATATTTTAGGCAACGGAAGTAATGTGATTTTTTCTGATGACGGCTATGACGGAATGGTTATTTGCACAAAAAAATTAAATCAAATAAAAATAAGAAAAAATATTGTGATTTGTCAATGTGGAGTCAATTTATTTGTGCTAAATAAAACTTTAATAAAAAACGCACTATCAGGTATGGAATTTAGCTTTGGAATACCGGGAACAATTGGTGGAGCAGTGTGTATGAACGCTGGTGCGTACGGCAGTGAAATGAAAGATGTTGTGCAAAAAGTCGTGTTTTTTGATGGCAAAAAAATAAAAATATTAAAAAATAAAAAACTTAATTTTTCATATAGAAATTCAATATTTAAAAATTCAAATTATATTATTTTAAAAGTATATTTAAAATTAACAAAAAATAATGAAAAAACAGTTGAAGAAAAATGTATGGGAAATTTAAAAAAAAGGCAAATTTCTCAGCCTTTGGAATTTTTTAATAGTGGAAGTATTTTTAAAAAGTCAAATGGCGTGGGCGCAGGAAAGATTATTGACGAACTTGGACTTAAAGGCTTGAAGGTGGGTGGGGCTGAAGTTTCATCTGTCCATGCAAATTTTATAATAAACAAAGGCAACGCAACATCAAGTGACATTAAAAATCTTGTTGAACAAATAAAAGATACAGTTAAACAAAAATCAGGAATAACACTTGAAGAAGAAGTTATATTTATTCCTTGAAATATGTGACGCACAGGGGCTTACCGTTTAATTTGTTTACAGTTATTCCGTTCGCCTCACAGGTTTGTTCATTTCTAAACAAGCAGTCTGCTTGGCAGTGTATGCAACCTTTTTTTGACTCACGATGAGCATGATATTTTGGTGGCTCTTTTCCAAATATTCTTTGTGAGGTGTCGTCAATGTCTTTAAGGTCAGTTTTTTTCTCATAGTCGGTACAGTTTATTTTTTCGCCAATTAAAATTTTTCTTTTTAAACAAGAAAATCCTTTGTTATATACACAAGTTCTTTCTCTGCAAATAATGTCCATATTTTATCCTTTTACTTAAAAAGTATTGACTAAATGTCCACAATTAAACTAAAATATTAAAAAAGGAGCAAAAGATGAAAGTTATTTTGCAAAAAGATGTTAAAGGTACAGGCAAAAAAGGTGATGTCGTAAATGTCGCAGACGGATACGCAAAAAATTTTTTGCTTAAAAATGGTTTTGCTGTATTGGCAAACAATTCAAACTTAAATGACACAATGAATCAAAAGGTGGCAAAAGACTATCACAAAGAACAAGAGCGTTTAAGGGCAAAAGAACTTGCTCAAAAAATTGAAGGCAAAGTTGTGTTTGTTAAAATCAAAAGTGGTGAGAATGGGAAAATTTTTGGTTCAATAACGGCAAAAGAAATTGCTGACGAACTTGACAAGTTGGGACAAAGCGTTGACAAACGCAAAATTGAAATCAAAGAGCCAATAAAATATACAGGTGACTATAAACTTCGAGTTAAACTCTACGAAGGCATATACGCACAATTTACTGTCAAGGTGACAATATAGCATGAGAGTTTGCAACCTTTCTTCTGGTAGTGACGGGAATTGTACATATGTTGAAACTCCAAACACAAAAGTGCTTGTAGACCTTGGTATTAGTGCAAGTGAAGTGACAAAGCGTTTGCGTATTTTGGGAGTTGAAGCAAGTGACATTGATGCTATACTCATTTCTCATGAGCATAGTGACCACATAAAAGGGCTTGATGTTTTTGCGACAAAATACAAGACCAAAGTGTATGTGCACTCTAAGGGCGTTGGTGCTTTGTACATGAAGATGAAAAAACTTCCTGCAAGCCAAATTTATAGTTTTGATGATATGCCTTTTTCAATAAACGATTTGACAGTGGATACTGTTGAACTTCCACACGATGCAGCGCATTGCAGTGGATTTATTTTGTCTTGTGGTTCAAGAAAAATTAGTATAATAACAGATTTGGGACATACTAACGATGTCATATTAAATAAAATAAGTGGCAGTTCGCTTGTATATCTTGAATGTAACCATGATGTTGAGATGTTAAAAAACAATCCAAACTATCCTGCGAAACTAAAAGCTCGAATACTTGGAAAAAATGGACATCTTTCAAATCTTGATTGTGCAAAAGCGGTGGAGTATCTAACTAAAACAGGTACAAAACAAATTATGCTATCACACATTTCACGCCATAACAACACACAAACGCTTGCGTACACATCAGTTTGCAGTTACCTAAAAAAAGTTGGAATTGTTGAAGGTAAAGATATCAAAATTTCAACAGCAAGCATAAATATGAGCACAATTTTCAAGTTAAACTAACAACTGCCAAAAGGAGAATTTATGAAAAAGGCAGTTGTTTTTTTGTGTTTCAGTTTTGTTCTTATTTTGTCAGGTTGCGTGTTTAACGCAAATATTGACACCTATGATGAAAACGTGGATATGACGCCAAGGCTGATTGAGATAGGCGAACAAACTCCGATAACAGAAGTGATTGCGTCAGTTAAAGGTGCAGTTGTTGGAGTAATGGCAGTGACAGGCGATGGTTACAGCATAGGAAGTGGAGTTTCAGTCAGTGACGGCGGATATATTTTGACAAATCACCATGTTATTGATAACGCAAAGAGCATAACAATTTATCTTGCTGATCAAACAACAGCAGGAGCACAACTTCTTTATAGCGATAGTGCAATGGATATCGCAGTTTTAAAATGTGAAAAAAATTTGCCATACCTTGTTTGTACCACAAAAGAACTTAGTGTTGGAGAAGATGTCATTGCTATAGGTACGCCACTTTCTCTTGACTTTAAAAACACAGTGACAAAAGGTATTGTCAGTGCCCTTAATAGAACTGTTGGAATATCAAGTCTTGGTGGCTACACAACATATATGCAAAATTTAATTCAACACGATGCAAGTATAAATCCAGGCAATAGTGGGGGACCACTTCTTACAACAAATGGTGAAGTTGTTGGAATAAATACATTGAAAGCAAGTGACGCCGAAGGCATAGGATTTGCAATTCCAATAAGCGTTGGTCAGTCTGTTGTTGAAAATATTTCAAAAGATGTCAACTATTCACAAGCATATCTTGGAGTGTTTGCAGTGGATACAGAAATTGCAAAATTTGAAAATCTCAGCCAAGAAAAAAGAGGTGCATATGTTTATAGTATAGACGAAAACATAACCTCTTGCCTAAAAGAAGGCGATGTCATAATAAAAATAAACGATATAGAGATAAATAATGCACTTGATTTTAGACTTTGTATGTACAATCTAAAACCTTATGATAAAGTGAATATCACTGTTGTGCGTGATGGTGAGATAAATCAACTAACCTGCGAGGTAGACTGCCGAAAAACGGCGTGATACTGCGTTTACTGCCAAGCCGTATGCAGTATGGTTACCAACTAAACTTTTTAATATATTAAGTATTATTATCACTTTATTTTAATAATTTGATTATTTGGACAAACTAAAAGTGTTAGCAAATTGCTTGCACTTTTTGTTTTGTTTAGTATAATTATGTTGTTATGGAAAAAAAGATATCTTATGATAAGTATGATGCAGGGCAGAGTTTTTTGTTTGCTCTATTTATGCCGTTTTTAGTTTCACTTGTTTATTTGTTTATTGTCTATATTGTCGCAAGTATTGCCGGTGTGAGTCTTGAAAATATTACAGAAAACACAGTTTATATTGCTTTTGCAACGCTTGTTAGTCCTATTGCGTTTATATTGACTTTTATGTTAATAAATAAAATTTCAAGAACAAACTATTTTGAAGCGCTTGGCGTTAAACAAAAATTCAACTTCAAATATTTGGTTGTTGCAATACTTTTATCACTTGTTTGCGTATTTGGTATGTCAAACTTTGTCAATCTATTTGATGCAGTGCTTGAAAAAATAGGCTTTGTTGGCTTGTATTCTTTGCCACTTCCAATGGATAATTTTGGATATTTGGTATTAAACCTTATTTTGCTTGCAATACTTCCAGCAGTTTGTGAAGAACTTGTTTTTCGTGGTATAATATTTAATGGATTAAAGCAATATGGCAATATGTCAGCAGTTTTTCTTTCGGCAACACTTTTTATGCTTGTCCATTCAAGTGTTGAGCAAACAATTTATCCATTTTTTGTGGGAATTGTGCTTGCACTTTTGATGCTTAGAACAAATAATATTGTCTATCCAATAATTCTTCACTTTTTGAACAATGCAATTGTTGTCGTGATGAGCTATGTCTATTATCAAAATGGTATTGCAGAAAGTTTCACATTATCGCTATCTAATATTTTGTTTGCTATTGCACTTGCAATTTTGTCTGTGCTTTGCGTTGTGATTACTTTTAAACTAATTTTAAAAAATAAAGACAAAAATAAAGCCCAAAAAACATTGCAAAATGTCGCACAAGAAGATGCACCAAACACATTTTTATATGTCGGAATAATAGGCGCAGTAATTATTTGGATTTTTGATTTAATTTCTGGCTTTGTTGCATAACATACTTAAAAGGATAAAATATGTATAAGAATAAAGAAATATTTAACACAAACTTAGTTTACTTTTTGATAATATGCTTATTTATTGCTATTAGAATAATTTCTTCAACTTTTTCAATCTCAACAGTTTGGGGTTATGTACTTAACGCCGTAATTCAACTTGTGCTTATGCTTAGTTTGCCACTTTTTCTTTTCAGTTTTCTTCAAAAACAAAAAGTCAAAAAGACAATAAAAGATTATGGCTTTAACAAAATAGGTATAAAAACAATATTGCTATCTTTGGTTGCAGGCGTCATTGTCTATTTGATAACAATTTTTGTAGCAACATTTTTCTCAGCAATTCTTTCACTGTTTGGCTATGAAAGTTCATCGAGTGGGACAGTTGTTTCAAGTTATCCCCTTTGGCTTTTGTTTGTTGAACTATTTTCTACTGCACTTCTTCCAGGAATTTGTGAGGAGGTCGCACACAGGGGAATGCTATTAAATGGCTACAAAAAAACAGGAGTGACAAGGGCAATAGTTTTGTCAGGCTTATTGTTTGGACTTATGCACTTAAACATTGAACAATTTTTCTATGCTAGTTTAATAGGAATTTTCTTTGGCTTTGTTGCTTACTTTACAGATAGTATTTTCCCAACAATGATAATGCACTTTACAAATAACGCCATAAGCACATTCATGGGCTATGCGTCTGCGAATAATCTTCCAATATATAATGCTTTCAATTCATTTATAGGCAGTATTTTTGGTGGAAATGCCTTTTTGTCTATACTTATGATGTTTTTGTTTGTGATGATTTTAATTGGTGTTTTGTATTTAATAGTCATGGCTATGTTTAAAGACACAAGGTTAAAAAGTATGGCAAAGGTTGCTGACCAAGCCGTTAAAGATGAACTTAGAAGAAGGCTCATGGACGGCGTTGGTGGAGCTGAGGATGTTGAAAAAAATGAAAATGTAGATGTTGACTTAAAAATGACAGGGGACAACAAGATATTTTCTATAGTTTTAAGAACAGGTTATAAAAATGTTTATAAACCAACATTTCACGATAACATATTTTTGTATGTCAACTTGTTTTTGGGAATTGCCACAACGCTTTCAACATTTATTTGGGGAATACTATGATAGACTATATGGAAAAAGCATATAGTTTTGCAAAAAAGGCATATAGAATGGGCGAAGTTCCAATTGGTGCTGTGGTGGTTAAAGACGGCAAAATTATTGCATCAGGTTATAATAAACGAGAAAAAAGTCAAAACGCCATCGACCATGCCGAGATAATTGCTATTCGGCGTGCTTGCAAACGCCTTCATTCATGGCGGCTTGACGACTGCGATATATATGTCACATTAAAACCATGTCCAATGTGTGCAGGTGCAATTTCAAATGCAAGAATAAGATGTTGCTACTATGGTGCAAACAATCAAAACGATGACAATGAAATAATTGAAAAAATCATGGGCGAAACAAAACTATTTAATCACAAGACTAATTTGGTTTATGACAAAAAATCATATTGCTCAGAGATTTTAACTTTGTTTTTCAAGCAAAAAAGATAATTTTTTGCTATTTGTTGTAAAAAAATAAAAAATAATATATACTAAACACAAATGACGAGTTCAAAACGCAAAAATATAACATTTTTTAAAGTTTTAGAAATAATAGTTGACATAATTGTGTATCCAGTCATAATCATCTCATTTATGTCAAGTTTTTTTATGCTTGTTGCAAAAAGTAAAAATGTCATATCGCCAATTTTTGGACACACATTTGTCAGAGTCCTTTCTTCTTCTATGTCGGTGTATTGTCCCGAGGCTGAAAGAAATTTTAATAAAGGCGATGTTGTGCTTTTGAAAACGCAAAATGCTATGTATGAGGTTGGAGACATCATTGCTTTTTATAATTATACTGACAACGCTGACAACCTACAAAAGTTGGATTTAACAAAAGTTGAAATTGGAGAAGAACAAGTTTTTGACGAAAACGGCAATCCTGTTTTAGATGAACATGGCAATATAACTTATAGACAAAACAATTATATGCCAGTGAGTGACAGTTTTGACGAAGAGTTGTATAAAAATGTCCTAAGTACACAAGTCGGTGAAAAAATTTTAGGAACAAACTACACAAAGACGGATGTTCCAGATAATAGGCATGACCTTGACTATGTGCGTGACCAGTCAAGTACAAGGGTGTATTTTCACCAAATCGTTCAGATAAAAATTGATACATCGGGTACAATTTTTTACATCACAAAAGGCACTGCCAATAACACGACAGAAACAGTGCGTGAAGACTTTGTTGCGGGGAAATACATTCCAACAGCAAAATGGCTAACCGATGTCGTAAGTTTCTGCTCATCAACAGAGGGAATGATTGCTCTTGTTGTTGCACCAATTTCTTTTATTGTACTAATTGAACTATTGTCAATACTTGAACAAATAAACAATATAATTCTTGAAAGAAAGGTCATCGCTCGTGAAATGCCATTTGATGGTAAAGATTGTCAAAAGGCAAGAATTGGTATTGAAATGAAAGAAGTTGACAAAATCTTTTACTTTGATATTATGCCCAAAGAATACAAAAATGAAGTTTTTGACTTTTTGTGGGGTGAGTTTAAAAATTCCAAAAAGCAGAGCGAACGCGATCAATATGACTTAGCCGCTGCTTCCATGAAAGTATACAACATGAAAGATCCGTCAAAGTATTACCAGTATTGGCAACAAAATTTTGATTCTGCAAAGAAAAAACAACAAATCAGCATAGCAGAGAGCCGTTCAAAAAAAGAGAAGTATAGTGATGTTGCGTGTTTTGAATATAGAAACGAAAGGCCAATTCCTAAAAAGCCTAGAATTAAACGTAAAAAAATTACCGAAATAAATAACACTATTGAAAATTTAAAACAAAGTGAAAAAAATATAAAAAAATTAAAAGATGATTAAAAACAAAAATGACAAATAAAAAAGGTAGAAACACAATTTATACACTTGCTGGAAAAATAGGGGACATATTTTTGATTCCTATTCTTTTGCTTGCACTTGTCGTTACACTTGTTATTTTTACCCAAAACCAGTCAAATCGTGTTCCGTCATTTTTTGGACTTAGTGTTGTTAAAGTCTTGTCAGGCTCAATGGAAAACTCTGGATTTAGAGTTGGTGACAGTGTTTTTATCACCAAAACAAACACCACGAGTCTTTGGGTTGATGACATAATTGCTTTTTATCAATATCCTGATGATGCAGATAAAAACCTTGAAAAAATAGAATTAAAAAATGAAGATGATTTTGTTGAAGTCACATTGCCTGAGCCAGAAAATCGTAAGCAAATATCAGACATCACAGGTGGAACATACAGGGTGATTTTTCATCAAATAGTTGGAGTTTATCAAGACCACACAGGAGCGAGATATTTTAAAACCAAAGGCACTTCAAACGCAAGTAGCGATGGTGTGCTTGTTCGTGATGATTTTGTCGTTGGCAAATACCTTGAAACGCCAGTTTGGTTAAGAGATGTCCTTAGGTGGATATCGAGTTCAATGGGCATGATTTTTCTTGTATGTTTGCCTTTGGGGATAATGATTATTTTGCAGTCACTTGCACTAATTGAACAAGTCAACTTTATGTATATTGAAAAAAAATTAATGAACGGTAAAATGTCATGGCAAGAGCACGAAGCACAAAGGCTTATAAAAGCTGGCGAGATGGAAATTATTTGTCGTATTATTATGCTTATAAAAATTCCAAATGATGAGCGTGAAGATGCTTTTGAAGATATATGGAGATTTAAAGGTGACTTATCGCAAAGACAGCAAGAACTTTTGGAAATTGCCAACATTTCATATGATGTTTTGGATAAAAAAGGTGAAAAAGAGTACTTGAAGTTATGGAAACAAAACATGCTATTTAAATCAGACATTGATGCTATTGATGAACAAATAAAAATACTTTCTTTAAATAACTATATCAATAATAAAATTAATAATCATTAAAAAAATGTGTAAAAATTTATTTTTGTCACATACTAGCAATGTAAATCATTTGCTAGTTTTTTTTATAAAAATTTTGAAAAGGGAGAAAATTATGAAAAGAAAATTCAAATTATTTGCAACAGTAGCATCATTATGTTTGTCGGTAGCACTCATGGCGTTTGGTGTGTATGCAGCAACATCTGTTTCGTATTCTGTCAATGGTACAGTATCATACAACATGCAAGATGTACTTGTTACAGTCACTATGCAGACTGAATACGTTACCGATATGCACGAAGGACATGCAGAAGGCGATGTGACAGAACTTACCTATGCAAACACACAGCAAGTGGACAGTTACACATCATACAACACTGGAACAAATCTTCCAGAAGGTAACGGTGTTCATAGCGCAGATGCGGACATTGACTTAAACAAGTCAAGTGCATGGAAAATAACAATTACAGTTGCTACCATAAATCCTACCGGTGTGGAAGTTGCTATTGATGATGGCACTTTTGGACTTGCTGGAAGTGAAAACTTTGCAGTTGTTGCCGCAGCAGGAAACAAGTATGATACGCAAATCGCAGACGGAGGAAGTGGTCAATTCGTGTACTATGTGTATTTAAAAGACGCGACAATAGCAATTAATGATGCAAATTTTTCGGTTGACTTAAATATAACTCAGTATTCTGCATAAAAATAACTATTTTTGTCAAAAATCAGCCTAAGCGCTGATTTTTTTTTGTTTTTTTATTGACAACAAATATTTATTTAGATATAATCTCGTAAGGAATATTATTCGAGTAGTGATAGATATTGAAATATTCTAACTAAATATTATGAATTTTGCAGGCATAGAAACACGATAAATCGTGTGGATTTTGCTTGTTATTTTCATATCTGGACACACTTTTAAGGAGAATTTTATATGCAACAGAACATGCCAAAACTCAAAAAAATTAAATGTGGAAAAAATGAACGTTACACTTTTTCTAAACTAGATGAGATTGCACAACTTCCAAATCTTTTGGATATTCAAAAAGAACCATACAATGAGTTCTTACAGCATGGCATATATGACATACTTCAAGAGTTGTCACCAATAACCGATTATAGTGGCAAGGCAAAGTTATATTTTCTTGATGTGGATATGTCAGAAAAGCCAAAGTATGGCATCAAAGAGTGCCGTAGACGCGGTCTTTCATACTCTTTGCCATTAAAAGTCAAAACAAGATTTGTTGTTGAAGACAGCGGTGAAGCAGTTGACCAAGAAGTATACCTTGGTGACATTCCTCTAATGACAGATCAAGGCTCTTTCATATTTAACGGAATTGAAAGAGTTGTCGTCAGTCAAGTAACACGTTCTCCTAGCGTGTATTTTACTCGCGAAAGAAATGACAATTCCACACTTCGTGGACAAATATATCCAAGTCATGGTATGTGGCTTGAAATTGAACAGGGCGCCAATGAAACATTAAAAATTGTTCTTGACCGTTCTCATAAAATTACACTTGGATTGTTCTTGAAATGTTTCGGTTACACAAACGAAGAGATTATCAATTTGTTTGGTGGACATAGATTAATTAAACAAATAATTGAAAAAGAACCTCAAACAACCCAGGAAGACGCACTTATTGAACTTGCAAGAAAAACTCGTCCAGCAGATGTTCCAAATGCAGAAAGCACAAGAAATTACATTAACTTGCTTTTCTTCTCAGATGCTTATTACAATGTAACGCGCGTTGGTAGATACAAGATAAATAAAAAACTTTCACTTGCAAAAAGAATAACAAACTTAGTCAGTGCACAAAATATTGTCATTGATGATGAAGTTGTTGTTAAAAAAGGCGAAAAGATAGGCGCAGAAGTTGCAAGACGTATTCAAGATAGCGGCATCAATGAAGTTTATGTTGAATTAAACGGCAGAAATCACTTGATAAGAGGTAACAACCGCGTAAGACTTTCAAAAGTTTTCCCATGCGATGAAAAAGCACTTGGAATTTTGGAAGAAGTTTACTATCCAAAACTTGTTCAAATATTGAAAGAGAACAAGACAAAGGAAAAGAGAATTGAAGCCATAAAAGCAAATGCAAAAGAACTTATGATAACAACGCTTACAATGGACGACATTTTGGCAACAATAAGTTATTATCTTGACCTTATTGAAGGAATAGGCGAAACAGATAATATTGACCACTTGTCAAACAAACGCGTTGCAACAGTTGGCGAACTTATTGGCAATGCTTTCCGTGCTGGTGTTAAAAAACTTGGTGCAAACATAAAAGAAACACTTCAAGGAAAAGAACTTAGTGAAGTAACACCATCACAAATAGTCAACCCTCGTCCAGTAAATAAAGCGCTCAAAGACTTTATTGCTCAATCTCAATTAAGTCAACTTATGGACCAAATCAACTCACTTAGTGGATTGACACAAAAACGTAAGTTCTCAGCAGTAGGTCCTGGTGGTGTTAAGAAAGAAAGAGCAAGCGCCGAAGTTCGTGATATTCACTACACACACTATGGTAGAATTTGCGCTATTGAAACACCAGAAGGTCAAAGCATCGGTCTTATCAATACCATGGCATCATATTGTAAGATAAATGAATATGGCTTTATGGAAACACCATACAGAAGAGTTGATAAAACAACTGGAAAAGTTTCTAAGTCATATGAGTACTATATGGCAGATATTGAAGACGAAAGTTACATTGCAGAAGCAGTTGAACCACTTGATGAAGAGCAAAGGTTCGTCAATGAGCGTGTGCTTTGCCGTCACAAAGATGCAATTGTTGAAGTTCCAAAGTCAATGGTTGACTTCATGGATGTATCACCAAGACAATTCATTTCGGCAGCAACAGCACTTATTCCATTCCTTGGAAACGATGACTCTGCCCGTGCTCTTATGGGTTCAAACATGCAACGTCAGGCAGTGCCAATTTTAAGACCAGAAGCCCCAATTGTTGGAACAGGTATGGAGCGTCCAGTTGCTAAGGACTGTGGCGATATGATAGTCGCAAAGCGTGACGGAACAGTTGAATACGTAAGCGCCGATGTCATCAGAGTCCGTGCAGACGAAGGTGGCGTTGATGAATATAAATTGATTAAATTCCAAAAGACAAATGCCGATACATGTAACAACCAAAAACCAAACTGCAAAAAAGGTGAGAAAGTCAAGAAAGGCGACCTTTTGGCAGATGGTTATGCAACACAAAATGGTGAACTTGCACTTGGTAAAAATGTTTTAGTTGGTTATATGAACTGGGAAGGATATAACTACGAAGACGCTATTCTTATCAGTGAACGTATAGTAAAAGAAGATGTTTACACATCAATAACACTTAAAGTTGAAGAAATGCCATGCAGAGCAACTAAACTTGGCGATGAAGAAATTACTCGTGACATTCCAAACCTTGGTGAAGATGCACTTAAAAACCTTGATGAAAATGGTATTGTTCGTGTTGGAACAGAAGTTCGTCCAGGTGATATACTTGTCGGAAAAGTCACTCCAAAAGGTGAGACAGAACTCACACCAGAAGAAAGACTTCTTCGTGCAATATTTGGAGACAAAGCACGTGAAGTTCGTGATACATCACTACGTGTAAAACATGGTCGCGGTGGCGTTGTTGTCAATGTTGAAGTATTTTCAAGAAAAAATAAAGATGAACTTGATCCAGGCGTAAATATGCTTGTAAAAGTTTATGTCGCACAGAGAAGAAAACTTTCTGTCGGTGATAAGATGTCAGGCCGTCACGGAAATAAAGGTGTCGTTTCAAGAGTTCTTCCAGAAGCAGATATGCCATTTATGGCAAACGGCCAACCACTTGATATTGTGTTGAACCCACTAGGTATTCCATCTCGTATGAATGTCGGTCAGGTTCTTGAAGTACATTTGGGACTTGTCGCAGGAACACTTGGTTGGAAAGTTGCAACACCTGTATTTGATGGTGCGGACGCAGATCAAATTCGTGAACTTTTGATTGCAAATAACTTCCCAAGCGATGGTAAAATCCAACTTTATGATGGCAGAACAGGTGAACCATTTGACCACAAAGCAACAGTTGGTTACAAATATATGTTAAAACTTGACCACATGGTTGATAGCAAGATGCATGCAAGATCAACAGGACCATACTCACTTGTCACACAGCAACCTCTTGGTGGTAAAGCCATGATGGGTGGACAGAGATTTGGTGAAATGGAAGTTTGGGCACTTGAAGCATATGGCGCATCAAGCATATTGCAAGAAATTCTTACAGTCAAATCTGATGATATTGTCGGCAGAACAAAGACTTATGAAGCAATTGTCAAAGGTCAGCCAATAGCAGAACCTGGAATTCCAGAAAGCTTCAAAGTTTTGGTTAAAGAACTTCAATCTCTTGGCCTTGATGTTAAGATTTTAACAGAGGACAACAAAGAAGTTTCAATTCAAGAGCTTTCAAATGACGATGACACTCCAACACTTAGTCATGAAGTTGAAAAAGATCTAAAAGACATAACACTTGATTTTGATGATGAAAAGCCACAAGAAAGCGGCGATGTAATCACAGAAGACGATCTTAAAAATGGCATAGATGTTGATAATATGTTTGATGAATTTGATGACTTTGAAGAGTAAAAAATATAGGAGAAAAACTCATGTTTGAACTAAACAATTTTGATTCCATTAAAATAGGCATAGCTTCGCCAGAGAAAATCCGTGAATGGTCACATGGCGAAGTGACCAAGCCTGAAACTATCAACTACAGAACACAAAAGCCAGAAAAAGATGGCCTATTTTGTGAAAAGATTTTCGGGCCAAGAAAAGACTGGGAATGCCACTGTGGAAGGTACAAACGCATAAGATATAAAGGCGTCATTTGTGATAAGTGTGGTGTTGAAGTCACACGCTCAAAAGTTCGTCGTGAACGTATGGGACATATCGAACTTGCAGCGCCAGTTACACATATTTGGTTTTTCAGAAGTGTACCATCAAGAATAGGTACAATTTTGGATATCACACCAAAGGCACTTGAACAAGTTGTTTATTATGTCAACTGGATTGTTATTGACCCAAAAAACACAAACTTCACATATAAACAAATAATTTCAGATAGGGAATATCGTGAAGCACAAGAAACATTTGGTCCAGGTAGTTTTGTCGCTGGCATGGGCGGTGAAGCAATAAGAACACTTTTGTCACAAGTTGACCTTGAAAAAGAGAGTAAAGAATTAAAAGAAACATTAAAAACTGCAAAAGGTCAAAAGAGAATAAAGGCAATAAAAAAACTTGATATTGTTGAATCTTTCTTGAAAAGTGGTAACAAACCTGAATGGATGGTGCTTGAAGTTCTTCCAGTTCTTCCACCAGATTTAAGACCAATGGTTCAACTTGATGGTGGTAGATTTGCAACAAGTGACTTAAATGATCTTTACAGACGCGTTATCAACAGAAACAACCGTCTAAAAAAACTTATGGAACTTGGTGCTCCTGATGTTATTATCAGAAACGAAAAGCGTATGCTTCAAGAAGCTGTTGATGCACTTATTGATAATGGCAAACATGGTAAGGCAGTTCAGGGCGCAAAACAAAAAGATTTGAAGTCATTAACTGCAATTCTTACAGGTAAGCAAGGCCGTTTCCGTCAGAACCTTCTTGGTAAGCGTGTTGACTACTCAGGTCGTTCTGTTATTGCAGTTGGCCCTGACCTTAAAATGTATCAGTGCGGACTTCCAAAAGAAATGGCACTTGAACTATTCAAGCCATTTATCATAAGAAGACTTGTTGAAATGAATCAATCAAACAACATAAAGAGTGCAAAGCGTCTTATTGAACGCGAAAAGCCAGTTGTTTGGGATGTTCTTAGTGAAGTAATTAAAGATCACCCAGTTCTATTAAACCGTGCTCCAACACTTCACAGACTTGGTATTCAAGCTTTTGAACCAGTGCTTGTTGAAGGTAGGGCAATAAGACTTCACCCATCTGTTTGTACCGGATTCAACGCCGACTTCGATGGTGACCAGATGCCAGTGCACGTACCACTTTCAATAGATGCAAGAACAGAAGCAAGAACACTTATGCTCGCTTCAAACAACATATTAAAACTTAGCGATGGTGCGCCAATCGTCACCCCAGGACTTGATATTGTTATTGGTTGTTACTATTTGACACAGCCAAAGAAAGGTGTGAAAGGCGAAGGTAGTGTGTTCGCTAGCGAAGATGAAGCAATAATTGCTTATCAGACAGGTGCTTTAAATATTCAAGCGGAGATTGAAGTTCGCAGAACGGCAGTAGTCGACGGAAAAACATATTCAAAGCGTATAAAGACAACTGTTGGAAGAATTATTTTCAACCGAGCAGTTCCACAAAATCTTGGTTTTTGCAAACGTGAAAAGCCTGAAGATATGTGCGACCTTGAAATCAACTATCCAGTTATGAAAGGTGACCTTAAGACGATAACAGTCGCTTGCTTTGAAAAACTTGGAACAACTGAGTGTTCAAAGATGATAGACAGATTCAAAGAGCTTGGATACAAATATTCAACTTTGGCATCACTTACAATCAATGTCTATGATATGGAAGAGCCTCCAAAGAAAAAGGAAATTTTGGAAGAGGCACAAAAGAAAGCAATTGAAAATGAGAATTTGCTTGCTATGGGACTTGTTACAGAAGATGAAAAACTTACTGCAAACATCAATGTTTGGTTCGATGCAACAAACAAAGTTCAAAAGGCAGTTATTGACAATCTTGATGATTATAACCCATTAAAGATGATGGTTATTTCAGGAGCCCGTGGTAACAACGTTCAGTTAAATGGTATTTGTGGAATGCGTGGAATTATGGCAAACGCATCAGGACAAAAAGTTGATATTCCTGTTAAGTCATCATTCAGAAGCGGACTTACACCTCTTGAATATTTCTTGTCATCTCGTGGTGGACGTAAAGGTTTGGCAGATACTGCGTTAAAAACGGCAGACTCTGGTTATCTTACACGTCGACTTGTTGACATAAGCCAAGATGTTGTCGTCACCGAAGAAGATTGCTTTGCAACACTTGGCGAAAAAGTTAAAGGTTCAGTAGTTACAGCACTTGTTCAAGATAAAACAGTTTTGGAAACACTTGCTGACAGAATTTCAGGTAGATTTGCAGTTGACGATGTCGTTGATCCACAAACAGGAGAGGTCATCGTTAAAGCAAACACTATGATTTCAAAGGCACAGGCAAAATTAATTGAAGATGCGGGAATTAAGCAAGTAAACATCAGAACATTACTCACTTGTCGTTCGCGTCACGGAGTTTGTGCAAAATGTTACGGACGTAACATGGCTGGACTTGATGAGGTCACAATAGGTGAGGCTGTTGGTATAATTGCCGCACAGTCAATCGGTGAACCAGGTACACAGCTTACGATGCGTACATTCCACACCGGTGGTGTTGCCGTCGCGGCAGATATTACGAAAGGTTTGCCACGTGTTGAAGAAATTTTCGAAGCACGTAGGCCAAAAGGTGAGGCAAAACTTAGCGAAATTGCAGGAACAGTTACTGTTAAAGACGAACCAAGGCTTTACACAATAACAGTCAAAAATCCAGAAGAAGAAGCAGTTTACGAAATTAAAAAGCCAGTTTATTTAAAAGTTAAGACTGGTGATAAGATATTCGCAGGAACGCAACTTTCAGAAGGTTCAATCAATCCTTCAGATCTTCTTAGAATAAAAGGACTTAAAGGATTGCAAGACTATCTTTTGAGCGAAGTCATTTCTGTATATCGTGCACAAGATGTTTCGATAAACGATAAGCATATTGAAGTTATAATTAGACAAATGCTTAAAAAAGTCAAGATAGAAAACGCAGGTGACACAACATTGCTTCCAGGAGAAGTTGTAGATGTGTTTGCGTATGAGGACGAGAACGAGAGAGTTCTTCGTGAGGGCGGAACACCAGCAACTGCAAAGCGTATTCTTCTTGGACTAACAAAAGCAGCACTTGCAACAGACAGCTTCTTGTCAGCTGCATCATTCGAGCAGACATCAAGAGTGCTCACAGATGCCGCACTTAAAGGCAAAGTTGACCATTTGCAAGGACTTAAAGAAAATGTCATTATTGGTAAACTAATTCCAGCAGGAACAGGGCTTAAACAATACCGAGAAATTTTCCCTGTTGAAGTTGAAGCCACTGCTGACACAACTAATGCTTGAAATTAAAAAATGAGATATATATCTCATTTTTTTTATATATTAACAAAATTTACAAGACATTATAATCTAAAAAAATGACTTTATTTACATTTTTTTCACGCATATTACAACTTAAACTGCTCACAATAATGTCGGAGGTAAAAAATGGACGTTAAAACATGGAGACCTGGTGAACAAGCACCAGAGAGCGGAAACTATGCTTGCTATGATGACAATGGCAGATGTGGCGGAAGCGTTTACCTTGAAAAAGGTCAAAGATTTCCAGCAACACAGCATAGTGGAAGTTACTATAAAGAAGAAAATAAATAATAAACAAAAAACACTCACATTTAACATAAATGTGAGTGTCTTTTTGTGTGTTTAAAAAGCAACTTAAAATATTGTGAAAAGTCATAAACGTTTTAAAAATCTCCACGTTCAGTAAGTAGTTCTTGGTTATTGTTTTTATAAAAAAGAAAAAGTAAAAAAAGTTAATTTTACGATTATTTTTTGAATTTGACATAAATGATAATAAAATATACCCCCTAAAAGCCGAAATTTGGGTAAAATTTAAAATTTTTTAAAAAATTTTGTTAAAACGCTTGACAAACATATAGGGGGGGGGGGGGGGGGTAAAAATGTTCCCCAGGAAGAGCGGCAAAGTTTCTGCCACCGCACCCGCCGTGCGGCGCAACGGCCACGCGAAAGGGACCGGCGTACCGCAGAACCCCCGCCGGGCATAAAAAATCCCCGCCCCAAAACAGGAAACAGGGACTTTGTAAAACGTTGGACTCACAGGGCCGCAGGCCGGGAGCCTTCCGAGGGGCGCAGGACTTTGCCGCCGGCGGGGCGTTG
>CALWTH010000056.1 GCA_944384405.1 uncultured Clostridia bacterium | reverse complement strand
GCAGTTTGGTCAGTTTCTATACCAAGAAGATATTTATCTTTTTTGCGGTCGTAGACTGCGACTGAGATTTTGCTGTTGGAATTTCCAAGATTTATCTCGGTTTTGTAACCAAGTTTGTTGAGTTTTTCAGCAATTTGATTTTCCATTGGAAGAAGACCAAGTGGCTTTTTGGTCACTATTTGTGAACCACCGCCAACGCTATCAAGTATTACTTTTACTTCATCATTGTTGCCCGTTGAAACTGCACGAACATAATTAAGGTAACTTCGAAGAAGTTTTGGTCCCATAAACTTACTATTGTCTACTTTTAGTTCTTCTGGCTCTATACTTGTAACCACATATATTTTCTTTTTTGCACGAGTTACTGCAACATTTAAGCGGTTTTCTCCACCTTCGGCAGAGAGTGAACCAAATATTGCATTAACTTTGCCAAATTCATTTTTTGCATAGGCGATTGAAAATATGATTATATCTCTTTCATCACCTTGCACATTTTCAAGGTTTTTGATAAACAAACTTACATCTTCGCCATTTTCCACACGCGAAGTTTCTTTTAAATATAGGCTTCGAAACTCTTCATCAACAAAGCACTCTTTGTCAATAAGGTCTTCAATTGCACTTTCTTGCTCAACATTGAAAGTTATAATTCCTATGGTTTCGCCATTTTTTCTTGTCTTTAGTATATTTTTGACAAGGTCAACAACTTTTTGTGCTTCAACAAGATTTTTTCTATCTCGCCAAGTGCCGTCAACTAATATACGCTCTATTGGTTTATGCCTAATGTTTTTTGAAATGTTTGGAGCGATTTGAAGAGTGTTATTGTAAAATGCACTGTTGGAAAAATCTATAAGTTCTTCGTTTTGGCTACGATAGTGATAAGTTATGTTTGTACTTGAAAAACGAGAAACGGCTAGGTCCAAAAGGCTTTCAACTTCAAGTGCTGCTTGCACACTTAAATCGGCATCATCGTCAACGGTGCTACCCATATAACGCTTCATAAAGGTGGTGGTTGGTCTAAGTTGTTTTGCATCACCTGCAACCACTATGGTTTTTCCACGGTAAATTGTTGGAATTGTATTCTCTATAAACACCTGACTTGCCTCATCAAAGAGAACTATGTCGAACATATCTTTTTTAAGTGGAAGTATTGTAGATACATTTTCTGGAGATAGTAGCCAACAAGGGAAAAGTTTGAAAAGATATTCACCATAAACTTCCATAGTTTTTCTAATTGGCCAAAAGTTTTGTTTTTTGGAAATTTGGTATAAATAGTCCTTGCTCTTTGGCGTGCCGTCCATAAGTTTTTGGTATTCTGGGCAAAAACTTTGGAGTGCAATCTTTTTGCTAACTTCGTTTTGTTTTTGTTTGAGTGTGACAATTCTTGCACGGATATTTTCAAAGTCGACCATTCTAGATAAAATTGCCTTTTGACTATCCTCGTATTTTACAACTTCGTGGTATATTCTTATTGGAAGTAACTTTTCAAGAGCAAATTTATACTTTGTGTAGTTGCTTGAATTTTTATATGCAAAGTCAAGAACTATCTTTTGATTTTTAGAAAGACTATTGAGTAGCGTCAACACATCACGCTGTTCAATGTAGTTTTCAACGGCATTTAATAAGAGCCTGAGTATTTGGCTATTGCCGTTAAGGATGCCGTCTATTGCCATTACATAACCGCTATCGGTTAATATGTTTTTTAGAAACTCATAACCCTGAATGTATTCATCCATTGCAGATATTGTGCCTTGGAATGTGTCATAAATCTCATTTTCAACTTTATTCATTTTCGCCTTAGCAAATGGATACATTGGGAATAAAACATAACTTGTTTTAAGCATATTGTAAACTTTTGGTTGTTCAAAACGTGCTATCATTTTTGCAAGCGGTTTCATATCCTGATAACTTTTTGCACGAGTGTAATATGTCAAAACTTCACGCGAATATTTATGGTTGGCAAGGTCAAAAAGTGCCATACGCTCAGAACAAAGGCTTCTTAGTCTTGACTGTGCCATTGCAACATCGTGAACACTAAGGTCGCTTTTTAAGTGGTCTATAAATGGATTTTTCTTTTTCTCTTCTACAAAGTTGTAATATATTTCGGCCTTATTCTTTTCGTTGACGATTTCCAGTGCCGAAGAAAGTTCGTCATAATTTAAGTTCATAAGTGCCTTATCTTTTAGCATTGCTTTGTAAATTTGGTATTCGCCACTCTTCTTGCCTATTTTGAAAGAGTTATAGTACATAGTTTGAAGCGAAATGCCAAAATCTGTCTTTTGTGTCAACACATCTGAAATGATGTTTAGATTGTTTATCTCATTGTTTAATTTTTGCGTGACATCATCGTATTCTTTAAACAAGTTTTCATCATAAGGCATATTTTCGGTTACTGTGTGCATTTTGAAACATCTTTCGTAAAAGTTTCGCCTTTCTTTTTCTGCATCGGTTAAAAACATTGCCTTTTGGTTTAAATTTGCAAGACGGTTAAACACAACTTCCATAGCCGCTTTCTTTTGAGAAACCACCAAAACCCTCTTACCTTTGCATATTGCATCTGAAATAACATTGACTATGGTTTGGCTTTTCCCTGTTCCTGGTGGGCCGTAGATGACCATATTGCCCTGTTCATTTACCTTTCTTACAACCTGCTCCTGAGCGTAGTCCACGTTGTTTATAAGGTATAAATTTTCACACTTTTGTGGCTTATGTTTAATCTTTTTTGTGTTTAAAAGTTCGTTTATACTATCGTTTGTAAGATGCTTTTTCTCCAAACTTGAATAGTCTGAATATATGGAGTTTGCAAGACTGCAACGAGCAAGTAAGCATGTATGTTTTACCTCTGGTGAATCTAGATTCCCTGGTTCGCCATAATGATTAAAATCAAAAACTTTTTTGCGTGGTGAATAGTCTATTTTTATTCCAAAATCTTTGAGATAAGATATAAGTGCAGATATGTCCTTAAAGCGAGTGCCTAGGCAATCATACTCCATATCTAAGTCTTCCAAATTTAAGTGAAGAGCATCGGCAAATGCAAGAAGGAGTGCTTTATTTAACTGCACATTTTCTCCCGATTTTGGATAGATGTTTACAGTGTTTTCGTCCACAACATCAATGACCACTGGAAACATAATTAGTGGTGCTTTAAAGGTGTATGTTTTTAGTGTGCCATAAACAAATGGATAGCATAAAAATAGTTCATATCTACCTGTTTCTTTTTCTATTTCATCAATTTCACGTTTAAGCGCTTTAAGTGATGTTATTTCACTTTGCACAACACGCTTGCTATATTCACGCTTTTGACGCTCGTATTTTGCTTTGTCTTTGTCGTTATCAAAAGTTTTGTCTGGAAATCGTAGCCCAATGTTTGACGCTTTTACAATATCTTCTTTTGTATCCTTGCCAACAAGGTTATACACTACATTTTTGCCGTTCCAAAAAATATCGACAAGCCTATTTAACTTGTCTTGGTCAAAAGTCAAAATTCTGCCTATGTCATAACCGTTTTTCTTGTTGAAAGACTTTAAATACAAACTTCTATTCTTTCCGCTTATTTCAATAAGTCTTTCTTTGTAATATGTATATATACTCTTCATTTTTATCCTTATAAAATAAGTATATATTATATTATCATTTTTTTCAAGCAGAAAAATTGGCAATAAACAATGTTGCCAAATTTACTTTTCCAAATCAAACTGTTTTTTTGATACCATTTTTGCAACTGGTAAATCGGCAGCAGCCCAATCAAGTTCCATTAAATTTTCTGGTTTTAGCCATTTTATGCCTTTATGTACATTCATTTTTATTTGTTTTGATACAAGTTCACAATCAAAAACTGCCATAGACAGATGAAAATCTGGATAGTCATGCTCAACTTGATAAATGAACCTATTTATTTTTACATCTATGTCTAGTTCTTCATGTAGTTCTCTTACTAGTGTTTGTTCGTTGGTTTCACCTTCTTCGATTTTTCCGCCGGGAAATTCCCACTTAAAAGACACATAGTCATATTTTCCTTGGTCTCTTAGTGTGCATAAAATTTCTCCTTTTTCATTTTTTATTACCCCAGCGACTGTTCTTATTTGTTTCATATTTTTTTCTCCTTTTTAATTTCGTTGTTATTGTATCACAGACTTTTGTGTTTGTAAATAGTTTTTTTTAGTTTTTTTTAGTTTTTTAAAATTTTTTTTAGTTATGTTTAGTTTTTGTTGATTTTAGAATGAAGTTTTGTTAAACTATAATTATGAACTATGAAGTTGAAATTGAAAATCTTAAAAAGAGAATAGAATATTTGGAAAGTATTGTTTTAAACAAGCAAACAAAACCTGTCGATAAGCAACTAAGCAATAGAGATAAAACCAAATATATGTTTGAAGGAAAAGTGTACGCAAAGAACAGGCTTGTCCTTGCCATTGTAAAAAAGTTTGTAGAAGACAACAACCCAACATGCGACCAACTTTTTAGCGTTTTTGACAAATCTTTGCAGGGTTCACTTGGTGTTGTAGAAGTTTATGAAAATGCGATAAAAATTAGCGATGCTTCCAAAAGATTTTTCTTAAAAGAAGATGATGTAATCAAACTAAAAGATGCCCGCGTTGTAGTTTGCACTCAATGGGGAATATTTAATATTGTAAAATTTATAAAACAAGCTCAATCTTTGGGATATAATATTGACACTATTTAAAGTTAAAATGGTTTTAAAATTTTATTGATAGCCCTCATCAAAAAATGGCTTTGTTAAGTATTTTTGCGAAAATTTTTAAAGTTTTTTAAAAATATAAAACCAGAATATGCGAATTACATATTCTGGCTTTAATGAGATTTCTCGCTGACGCTGGAAATGACACATTAGACAAAATTATCTCACAACAATTTCGCCGTCACTTACATCAACAGTAATTGTGCTTTCTGGTGCAAGGTCAGAAGAAAGCATATATTTTGCAACAAGCGTTTCAATGTTGTTTTGAATATATCTTTTTAGTGGTCTTGCGCCATAGCTTATGTCATAGCCTTGGTCGATGATATAGTCTTTTGCTTTATTTGTCACAACAAGTTTAAGTTGTCTATCCATAAGACGCTGTGCAAGTTTGTCAAGTTGAAGGTCGACAATTTTACCTATCTGGTCTTTTGTGAGTGGCTTAAAGAATATTATCTCATCAAGTCTGTTCAAAAATTCAGGTCTAAAATATCCCTTTAAAAGTGTGTTGACATTTTCAATACACTTCTCACTGAGCGTGCCGTCACTTTGTATGCCTTGCATAATTTCGTCTGCACCAAGGTTCGAAGTCAAAATTATTATTGTGTTTTTAAAGTCAACTGTTCTTCCCTGTCCGTCTGTGACTCTTCCGTCATCAAGAATTTGGAGTAGAACATTGAATACATCTTTGTGTGCCTTTTCTATCTCATCAAAAAGTATGACGCTGTATGGTTTTCTTCTCACCTGCTCAGTGAGTTGTCCGCCTTCTTCATAACCAACATATCCTGGAGGCGCACCAAGAAGACGAGATACAGAATACTTTTCCATATATTCTGACATATCTATTCTTATTAAGTTCTTTTCGGTATCAAAAAGATTTTCGCAAAGTGCTTTACATAACTCAGTCTTACCAACACCTGTTGGACCAAGGAACATAAACGAACCTATTGGTCTATTTGGGTCACTGATTCCTGCCCTTGACCTAAGTATTGCATCGCAAACTTTTTTGACTGCTTCGTCTTGTCCGATTATGCGTTTATGAAGTTCGCTTTCCATATTCAAAAGTTTGTCTTTGTCGCTTTGAAGAAGTTTTGTTAGTGGGATTTGTGTCCAACGGCTGACAATTTGTGCAATCTCTTCTTCGGTGACTTTGCTTTTTAACATACTGTTATCTTCATTTTTTTCAAGTTCAGATAACTTTTGTTGAAGTTTTGGAAGTTTGTCATATTTGAGCATTGCCGCTTTGTTTAAATCATACTCCCTTTCTGCACGCTCTATTTCTCCATTGGTCTTTTCAATGTCTGCCTTGACGCTGTTTATTTCGTCAATGTTCTTTTTCTCATTTTGCCACTTTGCAGAAAGTGCATCAAACTGGCTTTTGAGTTCTGCATGTTGTTTGTTTATTGTTTCAAGATGTTCTTTTGAAAGTTTGTCTGTTTCTTTTTTAAGTGCTTCACGCTCAATTTCAAGTTTGATTAGTTTGTGTCGAATGTCGTCCATCTCTGTTGGCATACTGTCTATTTCGCTCTTAACCATTGCACACGCTTCATCGACAAGGTCAATAGCCTTATCTGGCAAAAATCTGTCGGTGATGTACCTGTTTGAAAGAGTTGCAGCAGAAATTAACGCACCGTCGCTTATTTTGACGCCATGGAACACTTCATATCTCTCTTTGAGTCCACGAAGTATTGCAATGGTATCTTCAACGCTTGGTTCGTCTACCATAACAGGTTGAAAACGACGCTCAAGTGCTGGGTCTTTTTCAATGTATTTATGGTACTCATCAAGAGTTGTTGCTCCTATGCAGTGAAGTTCACCACGTGCAAGCATTGGTTTTAGAAGGTTACCTGCATCCATTGCTCCTTCAGTTTTGCCTGCCCCAACAATGGTGTGAAGTTCATCTATGAACATTATTATCTCGCCTTCCGACTTCTTTATTTCGTTTAAAACTGCTTTTAGTCTTTCTTCAAACTCACCTCTATACTTTGCACCTGCAACAAGAGAGCCCATATCTAGTGAAAATATTTTTCTGTTTCTCAATGAGTTTGGAACATCGCCGTTAGCAATTCTTATTGCAAGCCCTTCAACAATTGCAGTTTTTCCGACACCAGCCTCACCAATAAGCACTGGGTTGTTTTTGGTCTTTCTTGAAAGAATACGAATTGTGTTCCTTATCTCGTTGTCCCTGCCAATGACTGGGTCAATTTTTTGCTCTTTTGCAAGGGCGACAAGTTCTGTTCCGTATTTTTCAAGAACACTGTATGTGTCTTCTGGATTATCAGTTGTGACGCGCTGATTGCCACGAACTTGTGACAACTGCTTGATAAAATTGTTTTTGTTTATGTTGTGCGCTTTGAAAACATCTTTGAGTTTTCCAGTCAAATTTTCTAGCACTCCCAAAAATATGTGTTCAAGCGAAACATATTCATCTTTCATATTTTTTGCAGTCTGCTCGGCAAAATTAAGCACTTTGACAAGCGTGCTTGACGCATAGACTTCGCCTTGTCCACTCACTTTTGACATTCCGTCAAGTATGTTTTTGACATCGCTTTGAAGACGAGTGACATCAACATTCATCTTTTTTAATATGTCATAAATAAGTGTACGCTGAGCAAGCATTTCGTAAACGATATGCTCTGGCTCAAGTTGTGAATTTTGTAACTGTTGCGCTAAACTTTGCGCAGAGTTAAGTATATTGACACTGCTTTGTGTATAGTTATTTAAATTCATATCATTCTCCTTTTATTTGTACAATGTTATTATATCCAATTATACAAATTACAGGTGCGTTATATCACATTATATTAGCAATGTCAAGTGTTTAGTGCTAACTTTTTAAGCCTTAGAGTGCTAATTTTGAATTATTTTAAATTTTTAATTAAATTCCATAAAACCTTTTTACTTTCATCTGACAAGCTTTCGTATATTGACAATAATTGTTTTTGTTCTGAGTACTTTTCAATGTCACTCCAAAAAAATTCTTCCATGCTACTATTACAAATCTCTACTGCATCAAAAAGAACTTCAACAGGAATTGAAAAATCTCCATTTTCAAATTTTGCAATATATGCGTCAGATTTTCCCATTTGTCCAGATAGTTCTCGTGCCGAAAGTCCCGCTCTGTTTCTCAGTTGTCCAAGTCTGTTTATCAAAAATTGCCTATTTTGTTTAATCTTTTTCATATATTCTCCACAAAAATATTTTAATAATTAAATAAAAATAAATATGTGAATGATATTGGTAAATTTATATTGTTGTTTGCTATTTTTAATATAATGTGTATAATGATAGTAAATGTATACCAATGTGGTTAAAAATTATGAAAACAACTTTTATAGGACATAGAATACTTTTAAAAAATATTGAAGAATGCTTAGAAAAGACAATAGAAAAACAAATCAAATGTGGTTGTCTTTCTTTTATTGTCGGTTCTCATGGACAATTTGATGAACTTGTTTTGAAAGTTTTAAGAAGACTTAAAACAATTTATAAACAAATTCAAATTGAAGTTGTGATTACCAGTCTTAACAAAATAAAAAAATTTCATGAATATGTGCCATATAGCGATGTGAAAACTTTAATGTATGAAATAGAAGATATATACTTTAAACGAAGAATAACATACAGTAATAAGAAAATGGTTGACGAATGTGATACCCTTATTTGCTACGTTGACGAAAATTTTTCTAATAGTGGGTCAAAAAGTATAATGAAATACGCCGAGAAAAAAGGACTAAATGTTATTAACTTATTTGATATAGAAAATTAAAACTATTTACAAAAACTATAAAAACATTTAATATATCTTTATGCAAAGGAGAAAATATGAAAGTTATTCTTGCTTCGTCGTCACCAAGAAGACAAACTCTTGTTTCACAAATGGTAAAGGAGTTTGAAGTTATTGTCCCAACAAAAGAAGAGGACATGACTCAAAAGATGAGTATGTCCAAACTTTGCGAAAGCCTTTCTCTTCAAAAAGCACAAGAAGTTTTTGATAAAACAAGTGGAGATAGATTGGTTATTGGCAGTGACTGTATGGTGACACTAAAAGGCAAAAGACTTGGTAAGCCTCATAGCCCTAGTGAAGCTGAAAAAATGCTAAAACTTCTTTCTTCGCACTGGCACAAAGTTTACACCGGTCTTTGTGTCATCGTTCAAAAAAATGGACAAATTAAAAAGTATGTAACGCACGATGTCAGCAAGGTCAAGTTTGCAAAACTGAGTCAAAAAGACATTGACTGGTATCTTAGCTTTGACGAATACAAAGACAAAGCAGGTTCTTACGCTGTGCAAGGCATAAGCAATGTGTTTATAAAAAAAGTTTGTGGCAATCTGTCCACAATAATTGGACTTCCTACTCACAAACTCTATGAAATATTAAAAACTGAAATTATAATTTAAAGATATGGCTTTTTTATTGTACTTTGTTTTTGTTTTCAAAATTTCTTACATAAAAACTAAACCTTTTCTTTATTGCGTTTTACACTATAGTTGTATAACGCTTTTTTATTTTGCTTTATTTTTCATAAATTCAATTTCGCATTTTAGCTTTTCAAGTTTTTTGTCTAATATTTGGTCTATATCATAACTTTTGAAAAAGGTTGTCAACTGCTCGATACACATACTCACGTCTGCAAGTTCTTCGGCAACACTTGCTTCAATGTCTTTATCTTTATACTCTCCATACAAAACTTTTCTTTTGTACTTGTTTATTGCGACAATAAGTTCTGCCATCTCTTCAATACATTGGTCATACTGCGCAACAAGTCCCCACTGCTTTGTCGCCTCGTCGTATAGTTTTAATCTTTCTTCTTTTTTCATTATTCCCTCTCTTTCTTGATTTTTCTCTATAATAAAAATACCAAAATATTTTGTGATTGAAAACTATTTTTAAATAATTTTCTTTTTTTGTTTTGCTTTAATAACATCATTGTTTTATGTTATTTTACCTTGCATAAATACGCAAAAAAACTCATAAATATTTTTCACAAAAACGCTTGCAAGTAATGGTTTTTATGTGGTATTATCGGGTTATATTTTCAATATATGGTACACAAAAATCGCAAAAACACAATATATTGTGAAATATTAAAAAGGAGTCTACATATGGTACAAGTCATTAAAAAAGATGGAAGCAAAGAAGATTATGACATACAAAAAGTCATAAAAGCGATTTCAAAGTCGGCAGACAGAGTGCTTGTTAAATTCACAGATGAGGACCTCAAAAAAATTTGCGACAGAGTGAACGGCAATGTTAAAGCACTAGGACTAAGCGAAGTCCCAATTCTCACCATGCACAGCATAGTTGAAGAGGCACTTGAAACTTATTTCCCAAAAGTTGCGAAAAGTTACAAAGACTATCGCGACTACAAGCAAGATTTTGTTGCAATGCTTGATGACGTGTACCAAAAAAGTCAAGCCATCATGTACATTGGTGACAAGGAGAACGCAAACTGCGATTCAACTCTTGTTTCAACAAAGCGTAGTCTTATATTCAATCAGTTAAACAAAGAACTATACAAAAAGTTCTTTTTGAACAAAGACGAAATTCAAGCAATCAACGATGGCTACATATATATTCACGATATGTCGGCACGCCGTGACACAATGAACTGTTGTTTGTTCAATGTTGAAGAAGTTTTGTCAGGCGGTTTTGAAATGGGCAATGTTTGGTATAACGAGCCAAAGACTTTGGACGTTGCATTCGACGTGATTGGAGATATTGTCCTTTCAGCAGCAAGCCAACAATACGGCGGATTCACAATTCCAGAGTGCGACAAACTTTTGGTCAAATACGCAAAAAAATCATACGACAAGTGGTATAACAAATATCTTTCTTTGGGACTAAGCAAAAAAGTAAGCCATGACCAAGCAATGAAAGATGTTCAATATGAAATGAAGCAAGGCTTTCAGGGCTGGGAGTACAAATTTAACACAGTTGCATCTTCAAGAGGAGATTATCCTTTCATAGCAACAACTTGCGGTCTTGCGACAGACGAGTTCGGTAAAATGGCTGCAAAGACACTTCTTGAAGTAAGAAAAAATGGACAAGGAAAAAAAGAGTGCAAAAAACCAGTTTTGTTCCCTAAAATCATTTTCCTTTACGACAAAAACTTGCACGCAGAAGGAAAACCTTGTCACGATGTCTTCCTTGCAGGAATTGAATGTTCGTCAAAGACAATGTATCCTGACTGGCTCAGTTTAACTGGCGAGGGATATGTAGCAAGCATATACAAAAAGTATGGCCGTGTGATTAGCCCTATGGGTTGCCGTGCCTTTTTGTCACCTTGGTATGAGCGTGGTGGAATGGAACCTGCAGACGAAAACGACAAGCCAGTTTATGTTGGAAGATTCAATGTTGGCGCAGTTAGTTTGCACCTTCCTATGATTCTTGCAAAAGCACGCAAAGAAAACAAAGACTTCTATGAAGTTTTGGACTACTATCTTGAAATGATAAGAAATCTCCACAAGCGTACATATGACTATCTTGGCGAAATGCGAGCATCTGTCAACCCACTTGCCTATTGCGAAGGTGGATTTTATGGCGGACACCTTAAATACAACGAAAAGATTAAGCCACTTTTAAAGACTGCAACTGCTTCGTTTGGAATAACAGCACTTAATGAACTTCAAATGCTATACAACCACAAGTCATTAAAAGAAGATGGAGCGTTTGCACTTGAAGTTATGAAATACATAAACGACAAAATCGCACAGTACAAAAAAGAAGACGGATATTTGTATGCAATTTATGGAACACCAGCAGAAAACTTGTGCGGACTTCAAATCAAACAATTCAGAAGACTTTATGGAGTTGTTGAAGGTGTTTCAGACAGACCATATGTTTCAAACAGTTTCCACTGCCATGTCACAGAAGATATCTCACCTATTGAAAAGCAAGACAAAGAAAACAGATTTTGGAATTTGTTTAATGGCGGAAAAATTCAGTATGTAAGATATCCAATAGACTACAACAAACAGGCTTTTGTCACCCTTGTTGAAAGGGCTATGGATATGGGATTTTATGAAGGAGTTAACCTATCTCTTTCATACTGCGATGACTGTGGACACTCAGAACTTGATATGGATGTTTGTCCAAAGTGCGGAAGCAGGAACTTAACCAAAATTGATAGAATGAATGGATATCTCGCCTACTCACGCGTCAAAGGCGATTCCAGACTTAACGACGCCAAAATGGCAGAGATTAAAGATAGACGGAGTATGTAAATGAACTATCACAACATTACAAAAGATGATATGTTAAACGGCGATGGCCTAAGAGTGGTTTTGTGGGTGGCAGGCTGTTCTCACCACTGCAAAGGCTGTCATAATCCACAAACTTGGGATGCAGGCAGTGGAATACCTTTTGATGAAGACGCAAAAAAAGAGATATTTGCTGAGCTGGACAAAGACTATGTCAGTGGAATAACTTTTTCTGGTGGTGATCCCCTTTTTGCAGGAAATATAGACACTGTAACTTCCCTTGCAAAAGAGATTAGACAAAAGTATCCAAAAAAGACAATTTGGCTTTACACAGGCTATGACTATGAAGATATAAAAGACTTGGAAATATTAAAGTATGTCGATGTCTTGTGTGACGGCGAATTTGTCCTTGAAAAGCGTGACACTCAGGCACACTGGGTTGGCTCAACAAACCAAAGAGTTATTGATGTTTTAAAGACTTTAAAATCCGGCAATATTGTCTTGCACCAATAAACATATTTAATAAGATATAGTATATAAATAAATATATTTATTATATTTATTAAAAATAAGGCACTACAACAAGTGCCCTATTTTTTTATAATTTTTGATAATTTTTTTATATATGCCCAAAAATCATTGTTGTCAACAACTCTATTTTTTGATATTATTAAGATATGGATGAAAAAGTTTTGTCAAATGAACAAAAAAATCTTGTTTTTGTGCAGGATTTAATAAATAATGATATTACTACTTTAACTTCGTCTATTCAAAAAAGAAAAGATAATATTAAAAGTATGCTTGAATATATAAGTTCAAACAACCTCGATGCTGGAGAACTTAAACAAGCATACAGCTACATAAACAAAAACGACAAGTCTGCTTCGGAATTAGAAAAGGAAAAATCTTTTTTTCAAAAAATATTGCCAAAGCCTTTTTTTTCACGAATTTGTTTTTCTCAAGACTCTATTAAACGTGATTTTTATGTCGGGCTTAAAGGCGTTAAAAAAGACAACTTTCCCTATGTCATTGACTGGCGTACTCCTGTTGCTTCACTACTTTACTTCTCATCACTTGGCAAGACAAGTTACCTTGCTCCAATGGGTGAAATATTTGTTGATTTGACTCTCAAAAGACAATTTAGATTAAAGCCAAACCAAATTGTTTACTATGTCGACACTGATACAAAAATAGATGACAATTTTTTGCAAGAGATGTTGAGTCAAAACGCATCATCATATATGCACAACATTGTTCAAACAATCCAAAGTGAACAAAACGCAATCATACGAAAACCGCCGTCAGAAAGCGTCATTATTGATGGTATAGCAGGCTCTGGCAAAACTTCTATTGCAATGCATAGAATTTCATATATATTGTTTAGTAATCGCGGTGAAATCACCAGTCAAAACATAATGGTTATTTCTCCAAATAGACTTTTTTCTAAATACATAGGCGAACTTTTGCCTGAACTTGGTGAAGAAAATGTTTTGGCTTGTCCAATCACTTGGGTTTTTGGAGAGATTGGCTTAACACCAAAAGAGTATGGTAGCAAACTTGATATGATTGAACAACAATTTGCAAGCGAGAAAAGAAGAACAGAGATTGACACCAAATATTCAATTAAATTTTTTGATGAAGTAAATGATTTTTTGGAGAAATTTGATATTACCCCTTACATAACTATGGCACTAGAAAAATGTAATATCTCTATACCAAAAGAAATTTTTTCAAGTTTGAACTTAAAGCCTTCGTCTGACATAAAGACAAGAATTGAAAACACTCTGCATATGGCACTTATTAAAAACTTCCCAAAAGTTTTAGATAAAGACCTTCAAAAAATCCAAAACAAAGCGCTAGGCTATTTAAAAAGTCTTGATACAAACACTCTTATGTCTAAGCTTTACGAACAAAAAGGTTTTAACTATGACGAAAAAATGCCAGCATATGAAGATGTTTCTATTTATTGTTATTTAAACTACAAACTTAACGGCGTTAAGAAAAATTATGACATAAAACACATCTTTGTTGACGAAATGCAAGATTATGATTGCTTTTCTATATACCTTTTAAGAGAAATATATCCTAACGCAGTAATGACACTCGCAGGTGACTTTAACCAAAATCTTTTGTCGTGTCAGTCAAACCTTGAAATGCTTTCACAAATTTTTCCAACAACGAAAGTTGATAAGTTAGACATAAGTTATCGCTCCACACAAGAAATAATTGAATTTTCTCAAAAAATCATTGATAGTCCACACATTTCTCACCTTGTTAGGCATGGCGAGGAACCACAAGTTTTGAATTTGAAAAATGATGATGAGTTTGTGAGTTTTATAAATAATTTATGTGAAAAACAAAAAGACAACAAGATAGCAATAATAACAAAAACTCTAAGTCAAGCAAAACAAACAAAAAAATTGTTTAATGATTTTGCTTTGATTGAAGATGAAAAAAATGATTGCCTTTTAACATCTAATAAAATAATAACAACCACTTTTTTAAGTAAAGGCCTTGAATATGACATTGTTATAATTAAAGATGCAAGCCAATCAAATTACAACACAAAACTAGATAAACAAAATCTGTATGTTGCCTGCACTCGTGCTCTTCACGGACTTTATGTCACATACAGTGACACCCTTACAAATTTTATAAAATAATAAATGTCTAAAAAATAAAAGTTTTTAAAAATACCGGCAAAATGTAGAGAAAATTATACATTTTGTCGGTACTTTTTATAGGTTATTAAAATCAATGTGTGTTTGTTTTTTACTATTGTTAATAACAATAAAACTTTGTTGGTGTAAAAGCTTTTTCTCACGAGTTTAGTTTCCTAAACGACCGTTTTTTCGTAGATATGTAGATATTAAGTAAAAAACACAAAATTGTGAGGAGAAGTGTTAGATAAAAAAAGCCGAAAAGCAAGCGAGACGAGGCTTGGGGCAAAAACTGCACTTTCGGCACAATTTTGCATAGATTTTTCGTAGATATGTAAATATTAAGTAAAAAACACAAAATTGTGAGGAGAAGTGTTAGATAAAAAAACCGAAAAGCAAGCGAGACGAGGCTCGCTATGTCAGGCTAGGCAGGAGTTTAGTTTTACCTAAATGACTGTCTAGACTGGCATAGCAGAAACAATGTATCGCGAAGCTTTTCGGTTTTTTTTAGCCTTGGAGGCCTTTAGCTTGACGAAACATATCCTCCACCACTATGTCATATATCTCGCCAAGTGTTGAACAATACTCTAACACTTTCCATGGCTGGTTTGTGTGATAGTGAATTTTTATAAGTTCACTGTCACCAACGACAAGCAAACAATCTCCAACAAAATTTTTGTTGAAGTAGTCTCTTATTTTATCTTCGTCTAAATCTTTTCCATCAATTAAAAGTTGTGTATCATATCTATAATTTAATTCTTCGTCTTCGTCCATAAATATCCTTCCTTATCATTTGTTTTATTTTTACTATAAATGTTTTTTATTGTCATGTCAAATAAATAATAAAAGTATGCCTTTTATACTTTAACAAATTAAGTTTTTCACCTACTTCGTGACTTTTTTTTTGACAAATTATGCACATAATAATACAATAATGGTGATACAAAGGAGAAATTATGAGTTTACTTTTGATAGACTGGAACGCTCTTAGTGCTGAGGCAGTCAACATTATAAAAACTGTTGGACTTAACATACTTCAATGCATAGGCGTTTTTATACTGGGTTTTATTGTCATTAAACTGCTCGTTAAACTTTTAAGAAAAATATTTTCAAAAACAAAAATGCCATCTGTAACGGCGAAATTTTTGGTGACCGTCATCAAATTTTCACTATATATGCTACTTTTGATTGCAATTTGCCAAATTATAGGAATACCAATCACCGGCTTTATTGCAGTTATTTCTGCTGCTGGACTTGCTCTTTCTCTTGCTATGCAAGACAGTCTTTCCAACCTTGCAAACGGCGTGGTAATAATAAGCACTCGTCCATTTAACGAAGGAGATTACATAAAGATTGATGATGTGGAAGGAACAGTCAAAGAAATAAATATGCTTCACACAATTATCACAACCACTGACAACAAAACAATAAGCATACCAAACAGCACTGTTGTTGGAAGTGAACTTATTAATTATAGTCATAACAAAACAAGAAAAGTTGTTTTTAGTTTTAGCATAGACTATGCAAGCGATGTTGAAAAAGCAAAACAAGTAATTCTTAGCGTTATGACAAGTTGCAATAAAGTTCTTTTGACTCCTGCACCATTTTGCGCTCTTGAAAAACTTGGTGATAGCAGTATATCCATATATTCAAACTGCTGGTGCTATGGTGAAGACTACTGGGACGTCTATTATTATGTTATGGAAAATGTTTTTAATGAATTTAAGCGTGAAAATATTCAAATGCCATATAACCAACTTGAAGTAAGACTTAGAAATGATCAAGTTGTTTTACCTTTTAATGAAAAACCACTTGCAAAAAGAGATGAAAAAGTGGCAGTTAAACCTCTTGAAGAACATCAGCCTGACGCTTTTGAAAAGTTTGTAAAAACATATAAACAAAAAAGAAAAGAGAAAAAAGAAAAACACAAAGAAGAAAAAGCAAAAAAACAAAAAAAAGATAAGACCAAAAAACAAAACACCGAAGTTTGACAACTTATGGTGTTTAATATATAATTAACATGGAGAAATAAATGCAAGACTTAAAACAAATGTGGGACAACGTTCTTTCAAAACTTGAAAGCATGGTTAGTTTTGTTTCATATGAACTATGGATTGAAACGCTTGAAGTTTTGGATTACACAGACAAACTTGTGCTTGTCGCAAACTCACCTTCTGCAAAAAGACAACTACTAAAAAATCATTCAAAAGAACTAACCGAAGCAATTGAAAGTGTGTTTGGAGAAGGAACAAGTTTTGAAGTGCTTGACCCAGACGAAAAAGAAGAATATCTCAAAAAAAATAAGCCACAAGAAAAAGTTATTGAACCTGACGAATCACAAAAGATGATGTTTAACCCAAAATACACATTCGATAATTTTATTGTTGGAAAAAGCAATCAATTTTGCTACGCAGCAGCGCGTGCAGTTGCAGAAAATCCAGGGCAGAAATTTAACCCACTTTTTATATATGGTGGTGTTGGACTTGGCAAAACTCACCTTCTTCACGCAATTGGTAACTATTTAAAGCAGTCCAATCCAAAACTAAAAATAGAGTATGTGACTTGTGACCAATTCACAAATGACTACATTGAATCACTTGGCACAAATAAAGAAAAAGGCTCAGTCAAAGGAACTGCACAGTTTAGAGAAAAATATCGTAATCTTGACGTTCTTATGGTTGATGATATTCAGTTCATAGCAGGACGAACAAGCACGCAGGAAGAGTTTTTCCACACCTTTAATGACCTTTATCAACAAAATAAACAAATAATCATTTCATCAGATAGACCACCGAAAGAAATTGAAACACTTGCCGATAGGCTTGTAAGCAGACTTACAAGCGGACTTATCCAAGATATTCAAATGCCAGACTTTGAAACAAGAGTTGCTATTCTTAGAAAAAAAGCACAACTTGAAAGATATTTTATTGACGACGATGTAATTGAATTTATTGCAGAAAAAGTTGACACAAACATTCGTGAAATGGAAGGGCTTTTGAGTAAAGTTTATTTCTTTGCTACACTACTTGGCAAAAAGAGTGCAACAATAGAAGAAGCAAAAGAGGCGTTAAAAGAACAAATTGATGTCAAAAAAGAAAAACTTACGCCTGAGATGATTATTCAAACAGTTTGTGACTACTATTCAATTGGCTATAATGAAATAACTGGAAAGAAAAAGTCAAAAGAAATTGTTGAACCAAGAATGATGGCAATATATCTTATAAGTGAAATGCTAGATATTCCACTTGTGACAATTGGTAAATTGTTCGGAGGAAGAGACCATACAACAATAATCCACTCACGAGATAAGATAACAGAACTCATCAAAAAAGACCATAAAACAAAGACAATTGTCAACGACTTGAAGTCCCAAATAAGTGAAAAATGTTGAAATGTTTACAAAAAAAAATTTTTATCAACATGTTATGCACATTTTATTCTCACAACATATGGAAGATTTTTGAAATAATAAATACTATAAATACAATTTGTTGTGTGACAAAAATTTAATAAACATATCCACATCTATTACTAATACTACAACAATTTAAATAAAAAAAATAAAAAATTAAAAGGAAGTAAAAAAAATGCAAATTATTTGTGAAGGATTGGATCTTGCAGATGCAGTGCTTAAAGTAAGTAAAGCAATAGCAGTAAAAACAACAAATCCTATATTAGAAGGAATAAAACTTGTAGCAGAAGATGACACACTTACACTTTTTTCAACAGACCTTGAACTTTCTATTGAAAAGAAGATAAAAGCCGAAGTTAAAGAAGAAGGCAGTTGTGTTGTCCCTGGAAAGTTTTTCTCTGAGTATGTCAAAAAATTGACAAATGACAAAATTGAACTCACACTTGAACAAAACAACGGACTAAAAATAAAGTACCTTGACAGCGAAGGTTATATTCAATGTTTTGTTGAAAGTGAATATCCAGACATCAATCTTATGGACTCAAAAGAGTATTTTGGAATAAGCAACATAAATCTCAAAGATTTAATAAATAGTGTCATATTTTCAGTTGCAATAGATGATTCTCGTCCAATACTTCGCGGATGCTTGCTTGAAATAAATCACGATATAATAAAGGCAGTAACAAGTGATGGATATAGACTCAGCCTTGCAAAAAAGCCACTCACCTATTCAAATGTTGAAACATCTTGCATAGTGCCAGATAAATCTTTAAGAGAGATATCCAAACTTTTGAACGATACAGATGAGCAAGTAAACGTATATGTAAACAAAAACTTCCTAATGGTTGACCAAGGTGATACAAAGATAATAACAAGGTTATTAGAAGGCGAATTTTTGAACTACAAACAGATAATAATGGCATCGGCAAAAGATACAGTCATAACAGTAAACAAGGCACAACTTGTTGATGCGCTTGAAAGAGCATCGTTACTTTCAAAAATTGGTCAAAATAACTTAGTCAAGTTTGATATAAAAGAAGACACAATGCTTTTGACATCAAATTCAGACATAGGTAACATCAAAGAAAAGATAAGCGTTGTTTTGGAAGGAAAAGACTTACTCATCGCCTTTAACGCAAGATACTTTTTGGAGGCTTTCAGAGTCACTACCGATGAGTTTGTTAAAATCAACTTCCAAGGTCCAACAAATCCTTGCACAATAACGCCAGTTGACAGTGACAATGAACAATACCTTTATCTTATATTGCCTGTCAGAATGATTAATTAACAGACACTTGTTTTTGTTTGTGCAAATGAAATTGATTGACAAACAAAGATTTGTAATTTATACTAGAATAGTTTTGCAAAAGACTATTCTTGTTTTTTATCGCTTAGGTCTACTTGTGAAACAAAAAAAGAATAGGAGGATTTTTTATTATGGCTATGAAGAGAACATATCAACCTAAAAAGAGAAGAAGACAAAAAGTCCATGGTTTTAGGCAAAGAATGCGTACCCAAGGTGGTAGAAACGTTCTCAAAAGAAGAAGAAACAGAGGCAGAAAAGTTTTGGCGGCATAACTAGATGATTAAAAGTGAAAACAGACTTAGAAAAAACAAACATTTCATATATGTTTATAAGCATGGTGAAACAAAGAGTTATGAATTACTAACCTTGACATACGTGAAAACAAAATTAAAAACGGTTAAAGTTGGTTTTTCTGTATCTAAAAAGATTGGAAAAAGTGTTGTAAGAAACAAAGTAAAAAGAAGACTTAGAGAGAGCTTTGTTTCTCTTTTAAAAAATGTAAACAAATCATACAACTATGTTTTCACAGCAAAAAAAGGTATTGAAGAAAAATCATATTTTGAAATAAGGCAAAATATGTTGGAAATTTTAAAAAGAAATGGGCTTTATGTCGAAGGTGATTAAAGTTTTGTCATATCCATTCAAACTTTTGTGCATGTTTTTTGTAAACATATATAGGTGGTGCATCTCTCCACTTCTTCCCCACACTTGCAGATATATCCCCTCCTGCTCCAAATACTCATACCTTGCAATAAAGGAGTTTGGAGTTTTTAAAGGGTTATATCTTTCTTTTAAAAGAATAATTAGATGTGGGCCAAAGCATGACGGCGGATATGACTTTTTGCCTCAAAACATCAAGGGAGATAGCAAATGGCTAATTTAGTATCATCTCTGTTGGCAACTCAGCCGACGGGAATGTGGGAAACAATAATAACATTTTTTGAAAGTGGTATTGGTAATTTTGCAATATCTATTATTCTATTGACGCTCATAATTAAAGTTGTTATGTCGCCAATAGATTTTTTCAATCGAAGAACGTCAAAAAATATGGCGAAAATGCAAGCAAAAATTCAACCACAAATTGACGCAATAAACAAAAAGTATGCTCAAGATCCAAATCTCAAAAATCAAAAACTATCAGAACTCTACAAACGCGAAAAAATCAATCCAATGGGTTCATGCTGGATTATGATTTTGAATTTGGGCTTAACACTTGCAATATTCATCACTCTTTTAAACGGTATGAACGCAATGGCAAGTTATAAAATTCAAGACCAATATGAACAACTTATGGTGGCTTATGTTCAAGAGTACGCTGAAGATAATAATATCGAACTAAATTTCGATACAGAAGGAACAACAGTTTATGATGTGTGTGCCCCTTATGTTATTGAGATGAATGGGCTTGAAGAAGGTGAAGAAAAGACACAAATAATACAGACGGCGAACCAAAATGTTGTTGAAAGGTATGAACAAACAAAAGTAAGTTTTTTGTGGATAGATAATATATGGATGGCAGACAGTCCTTTTAAAAATTCAATTCCTTCATACTCTGAGTATGCAGGAGTTGCAGGATTGACAAGCGAAGAGCGAGAAAATGAAGAATTTAAAAATGTCTATGACAGCATAATGGATCCACTTCGCAAGTCGCGAGGAAGAACAAATGGTTACTTTGTTTTACTCATTATTGTTGCAGGTGTCACATTTTTGAACCAATGGCTTGTAATTAGAAAAAACAAGCAAGGCGGTGCACAAAAAGTAGGATATGGCACGGCAATATTTATGACTGTTTTTATGGCTTTCTTCACACTATTTTATACCACAATGTTTTCACTTTACATGGTAACAGGTCAAATTGTTGGACTTGCTACCACTCCAATATTTGATGCAATCAACAATGCAATAGATAAGCACAAAGAAAAGAAAAACGAGCCAAAGGACAGGCTTAAAAGAATTTAATTAGGAGGGAATTATGCTTGAAGTAGAAGCGACTGGCAAAAATTTGGAACAGGCAATACAAAATGCACTGTTTGAACTCAAAGCACCAAGAGAAGATTGTGACATAAAAATTCTTGACGAAGGTGGATTTTTTAGAAAAGCCAAAGTCAGAGTGTCCATCTCCCCTGACGAAGTTGAAAAATATCAAAACCGCGACAAAAAACGCGAAGATATTAAAATTGAAGAGAAACAACCTAAAATAACAGAGAATAAAGACGAAACTACAAAGCAAGAAGATGTGAATGAAGAGCCACAACAAGAACAAGAAGAAAATATAGAAGAAGTTGTGGAAGAAGAAAAAACAGAGAAAGAAGAACAACCAACAAAAATAGAAAAACAAAAAAAATCTGATGCAAGAAGTGAAATTGAAAAAGCAAAAGATTTTTTGAATGGACTTTTAAACAAACTAAGTTTGACCGCCGAAGTTGAACTTAAAGAAGAAGATGATGCAATATATGGTGATATTAAAAATTATAGTGATATCATCGGCTACCGCGGTGAAGGACTAAACGCACTTCAATATTTGTGCACAGTTTATGTTGCTAAAAACGATAGACACGCAAAGCCAATAAGACTTGACTGTGATGGTTACAGAAAAAGAAGAGAAGGTTCACTTATTGCCCTTGCACAGCGTATGGCAAGAAAAGTACAAAAAACTCATTCAAGTGTCAAACTTGAACCAATGACACCGGCAGAAAGAAGAGTTATTCATATGGCACTTGCTGACTATGAAGATATTGAAACATTTTCAAAAGGCGAAGAGCCACATAGATATATGATTATAAGAGAAATAGAAAAAAACTAAAAGAACACAAAATGTGTTCTTTTTTTGCTATTGCACAAAAATCCAATAAGTGATATAATCAAGGTATGTTAAAAAATAGAGAAAAATATGAAAAGTTAAAGCCAATTGATTTAAAAAATTTTAAGACGATAAACAAGAAAAAATTAACTGGTATTTCAACTGAAACTTATGGTTCTAAATGGTTTTTGTTGCCAAAGGGGAAAGCGATATTCAAAACTTTTGATGATGATTATTTCCCAGCAATAAAGCAATTTAGATATATAAACGAAATTTTGTGCTGTGAACTTGCAAAAATGATAAATGTTCCTTGTGCAACATATGAGCCTGCTTATGACAATAAAAACGGCAAAGTAATTAAAGGGCTTGTAAGCTACAAAGTAAATTCAACTCATCAAAAATTAATGACAGCATACGATGTGTCTAACTACATTCAATCTTCTACTTTGGGAGAAATACTTGACGAAATTGAAGAAAAGACAGAAGATGACGGATATGTATTAGATAACGATTTTGAATTTGACCTTTTTAAATTAACAGTATTTGACTATTTGTCTATGCAACAAGATAGACATTTGTCGAATATTCATATAATAGATGATAAGAAAAACAATTTTAGATATCTCTCACCAATTATAGATAATGAAATGGCTTTTGGAGTAATTTCCATCGATAAATTAATGTCATGTAACTTTAAAGTAACTGTACACAGTATAGTTGACGACATGAACTTAATGGCAAGATCAATTAATAGTCTTTGTATAAACAATAATCATAATTATGAAGATAACATAAATGACCTTGTTAAGTTAGCAAAAACACATAAAAGATACTATGAGTTTTTGGTAAACGCTGTGAAAAATTTTGATGTAAAAAAAGCCATACAAATTTTACAAGACAAAGGAATAGAAATTCCAAATAATTATAAAAATTATTTGATTTCCCTTAATAAATACATAAGAAAAGATTTTGTTAGATGTATTAAACAAAACAAGAATTTAAACAACGAAATAGAATTATAATAAGTCAAAAATAAATATAAAAACTTATTTATAATAAAAAAATTTATAATAGTTATAAATAATATTTAAAAGATTATGACAAATAGAAAAAATTATAAAAAATAAACAACTAACTATTATAATAAAAATATAATACGAAAAGCATAGAATATTAACCTTAAAGTGTATTGTTATTTTTATAGTTTGTGATATAATATTCGTATGAGTACAATAGCACAAATTTCAACACCACTTGGCAGTGGTGGAATTGCAATAGTTAGAATAAGTGGAGAAGATGCACTCAAAATTGGGCGCAGTCTTTTTTATTCAAAAAAGTTATTAAGTTCAGACATCACCCCTCGCCTATTATATCTTGGGGATTTTGATCTTGGTGACGCAAAAGAAAGATGTATGATGGTGTATTTCAAAGCACCATATTCTTTCACTGGCGAAGATGTTGTTGAATTTCAAATTCATGGCGGAGAATATCTTGCAACAAAAGTACTAGATAGAATTGTTGAAAAAGGTGCAACATTAGCCCAAAATGGCGAATTTTCTAAGCGTGCTTTTTTAAATGGAAAAATGTCACTTGATGAGGCAGAAGCGACAATTGATATGATAAACGCAACAAGTGACGCCGAAATAAAAGCATCAAGCAAGCTTGCCGAAGGTACACTCTTTAAGCAAGTCAAAAAAATTCAAGATGACTTAAAAAATGGAGTTGCGAATTTGGAAGTTGCGCTTGACTACCCTGAACACGACGATGAGGCAATGTCAGAAAGTGCAGTTGTCGAAATTTTAAAAAATTCGCTTGAAACATTAAAAAATTTAGAAAAAACATACAAAAAAGGTGAAAAAATAAAGTTTGGTGTTGATGTCGCTATTGTCGGAAAGCCAAATGTTGGTAAAAGTAGTTTACTTAACGCACTACTTAAAGAAGATAGAGCCATCGTCACAGATGTCAAAGGGACAACACGTGACACCCTCAAAGAGACAGTGAACTATAAAGGTCTTAAAATAAATTTTATTGACACCGCAGGTATTAGAGAAAGTGAAGACGTTGTCGAGAAAATTGGTGTTGAAAAAAGTAAGAAGACAATAGAGCAAAGTGACATTGTCTTATTTGTCATTGATGGAAGTGAAAGTCTTGATAATGAAGACAAAGAGCTAGAAAAAAATCTTGACAAAAGCAAAATGATTTATGTCATAAACAAAAGCGATATGCCTAAAAAAGTTGAAATAGATAACGCAATAGTCGTCAGTGCAAAACAAAATATAAATATTGACACTATATTTGATGAGATTTTAAGAAAGACAAAACTTGACAAAATTGATTATAGTCAACTTCAAATAACAAACAAACGGCACTATGAGTCGTTAAAACAAGCAATAGCGATGATTGAAAATGTGACAAAAGAGAAGAGTGTTACATTAGACATACTTGATATGCAAATTAAAAAAATTTGGCAAAAATTAGGAGAAATTACGGGAGAAACAGCAAATGAAGCGATAATTGATGAAATTTTCAGCAAATTTTGCTTAGGAAAATAATTATGGATAATTTTGATGCAATAGTAATTGGCGGTGGACACGCAGGTTGTGAAAGTGCCCTAGCCTTAGCAAGACTTGGTAAAAAAACATTGTTACTTACGATAAGCCTAGATGCTATCGGTTTTTTGCCATGCAATCCAAGTATCGGTGGAACGGCGAAAGGTCACCTTGTTTGTGAAATTGATGCACTTGGTGGAGAAATGGGAGTTTGTGCTGACAAAAGTGCAATCCAAATAAGAATGTTAAATCGTGGTAAAGGTCCAGCCGTTTATTCTCTTCGTGCCCAGGTCGACAAACAACTTTATCATAACAATATGAAACAGACACTTGAAAATAACGAGAATATAACAATAAAGCAAGCCGAGGTTGAAAAACTTATTTGTGAAGATAACATAATCAAAGGCGTAAAAACGGCACAAGGTGAAACGTATTATGCTAAGGCAGTTGTTATTTGCAGTGGTGTTTATCTTAAAAGTAAAATTATTATTGGTGAATACAGCAAACAGAGTGGGCCAAACGGTTTCTCTCGTTCTGAGAATTTAAGTGACAGTTTGAAAAGTCTTGGAATAACAATAAAAAGATTTAAAACAGGTACACCAGCAAGAATGAACGGTAGAACAATAGACTATTCCAAACTTAGTGTTCAGCATGGTGAAGACGATATTCAAACTTTTAGTTTCATAACAGAAACACCACCTAAAAATATTCGTGACTGCTATCTTACCTACACCAATGAAAAAACTCACGAAATAATAAGAAATAACCTTTCTCGTGCTCCAATGTACAGTGGAATAATCAAAGGTGTTGGACCAAGATATTGCCCTTCAATAGAAGACAAAATTGTAAGGTTTGCAGACAAAACTCGCCACCAAATATTTTTGGAACCAGAGGGACTTTACACAAACGAAGTGTATATTCAAGGTGTTTCGACTTCACTTCCTGTTGATGTTCAAAAAGAGATGTATAAAACTATCGAAGGACTTGAAAATGCACAAATTATGCGTGATGCTTACGCAATAGAATATGATTTAATTGATAGTACAGAACTTTATCCATCGCTTATGCATAAAAACATAAAAGGATTGTTTTTTGCAGGACAAATTAACGGTACAAGTGGCTACGAAGAAGCGGCTGCACAAGGCATAATTGCAGGAATAAACGCAAGTAGATTTATAGATAACAAATCCCCACTCGTTTTAAAACGAAACGAGGCATATATTGGTGTTCTCATTGACGATCTTGTCACAAAAGGAACAAACGAGCCTTATAGAATGATGACTTCGCGTGCCGAGTATAGGCTTCATCTTCGTCAAGAGAATGCAGATAAAAGATTGACGCCAATAGGAAGAGAAATTGGACTCGTTAGCGACGAACGATGGGAAAAATTTGAAAAAAAACAACAAGAAATTGCAAAAATATATGAAATTTTGGAGAAAAAATACAAAATTGACCAATTTAGACAACTATATGAACAACAAAACGAAAGTGTTCCTGACACTTCGCAAACAGTCAAAAAGATGATAAAAAGGTCAAATATAGACATCTTCGATGTTGATAAATACTTTCACCTTTTTGATGGCATATCTAAGAGAGCACTTGAATATGTCAACACAGAAGTGAAATTTGAAGGATATTTAAAACAAGAACAAGAAGATATTGAAAACTTTAAAAAGCAAGAAAATATGCTTATTCCAGAAAACATAAATTATAATGAATTAAAAGGGCTTAGAATTGAAGCAAGACAAAAACTAACAAGCATAAGACCATCATCAATAGGACAGGCATCAAGAATTTCTGGTGTGTCCCCTGCCGATGTGACAATACTTATGATGTATATAAAATCTTTGAGGTAAATATGATTGAAATATTAAAACAACTTTTTGATAAATACGAAATTCCATATACAGAAGAGGCACTTATTAAATTAAATAAATATTATAATATTGTCGTTGAGCAAAACAAGACACTAAATTTAACACGTATAGTTGACAAAAAAGATTTTGCAATAAAAAACATTCTCGATAGTATTTTACCAATAAAAATAATACCACAAAACGCTAGTGTTGTTGATGTTGGTACTGGTGCGGGATTTCCTGGAATACCTTTAAAAATACTTAGACCTGATATAAAATTAACTCTTCTTGATAGTTTGCAAAAAAGAATAAATTTTTTAAAAAAAGTAGTTGAAATATTTGAATTTAAAGATACAATATGTGTTCACTCACGCGCTGAAGACTTTGCAAAACAATATAGAGAAAGTTATGACGTGTGTGTTTCGCGTGCTGTTGCAAGACTTAACACGCTTTGTGAATATTGCTTACCACTTGTAAAGTGTGGCGGAATAATGATAGCCTACAAAAGTCTAAAAGCAGAAGAAGAAATAAAAGAAGCAAATACTGCCATAAAAGTGCTTGGTGGTAAAATTGAAAAACTGCAAAATGTAATATTAAAAGAAGAAAATAGTATTAGAACAAATATAATTATTTCAAAAGTTTCAAACACTCCAATGAAATATCCAAGACCAAAAAATTTACCAAAAACAAAACCAATAATTTAAAAAATACAAAAAACTCGCAAAATTAGCGAGTTTTTTCATCGAAAACAAGATTTTTTTGTAAATTTTGATATTCTGTTGATGATTGTACTTTGTAATCTTTTAATAAAGTGTTGTATTTAAAAACAATCTTTTTTATGTCAATATCAGAGTAGTTATATAATTCCTCTTTGGCTCTTTCAAAGGAAATTGGTTTTTTGTCAAAACAAAAAGCCAAAAATTTTAGTATGTCATTTTCGTAAATTTTGGTATTTTCATGATTTATTAACTCTCTTAGTGCGCATTTATCTTTTAGTTTGTAACTTGTTTCCATGATGTTTTTGCAAATTTCTTCATCACAGTAATAATGCAACAAAATTTCATATGGCAATGCGTATGATTTAGTATTTAGTTTTTGTCGTTTTAGATAGCATTCGATTATATTGTCAGGCAAAGGAACGCTATCATCTATGGAATACGCTAAAATAGTTTTTAAATAGAACTTTGCCATATTTTGAATTTTTTGTTTGTTGGACTCAAGCAATATCATATTATCATGGTGCATTTTTAATTCTTTTTTCGAGAACTGATCATTTTTTACAAGCATGGAATTTGACCAAGCATTGGTAAAAGAATAATCTTTCAGTTTCAAATCAATCAGGAATTTTTCTACAATAAAAGAAGCATAATCTCTTGCATCTTTTTCTGTTATTGATGTAAAGTATACTGGAAAAAATATGCCTGATTCATCATATATTATGGCCGAAATCATATTATCATAGTAATAGATTGGGAATTTAATTTCAGGTGCAAACCCTATTTTTTTATATCTTAGTAAACTTAATTGAGAGTGGTGTCTTAATTCGTGTGCTATTGTATTAAGTACAATATGAATGTTTTGTTTTAAATGTCTTTCATTTATAAAGATTGTGTTCAAAAAATAATAGCCACATTTTTCTTTGTATTCTTTTACAAATTCAATTTCTATTTCTTCTATCCCTAAATCAGATAGGCAGTATTGTGTAAATAAATAACATAATTGTAGTTTATTTTCCTTAATTTCCAAATTGTTATTTTCAAGAAAATCTACAAAATTTTTTATTACAATATTTTTATTTTCAGATTTTATTAACATACCTATATATTAACTCAATGAAATATAAAAGTCAATATGCAGGTACTTTAGTTTTAATTCAATTTTTATTGATTTTTTGACAATTTATGATATAATTATAATGTAATAATATAATTTGTTTAATTTGGAGAAAATATGGGTAAAACAATTGCGTTTGCTAATCAAAAAGGCGGAGTTGGTAAAACCACGACTTGTATAAACATTGCAGCATATATGGCTGCCATGGGACTTAAAATATTAATTATAGATATGGACCCTCAAGGTAATGCAACAAGTGGTGTTGGAGTGGAAAAAACCAACAGTTTAAAAACACTTTATAATGTGATAGACAAAGAAGTTATGATTGATGAAGTCATTGTTCCGACTCTTGTTGATGGACTAGATATAATACCTTCAACAGTTGACCTTGCTGGTGCAGAAATTGATCTTGTTCAAATGCAATCAAGAGAACACGTTGTGAAAAAGGCGCTTGAAAGAATAAAAGATAGATATGATTTTATTCTTATTGACTGTCCTCCTTCTCTTGGACTATTGACTGTCAATGCACTGACCGCAGCAGATAGTGTTATTATTCCTATTCAATGTGAATTTTTTGCACTTGAAGGACTAACACAACTTATGAACACAATTAGATTGATAATTCACCACCTAAATCCTGACCTCAAAATTGAAGGAGTTGTCCTTACGATGAAAGACAATCGTTCAAATCTTGTGGCGCAAGTGAGTGAAGAAGTTAGAAAGTTTTTCAGTACAAAAGTTTATGATACGTATATACCACGGAATATTCGTTTGGCTGAAGCACCAAGCCATGGACTACCAATACTTTTATATGACACGTCTTCAAAAGGTGCAAATGCATATCTAAGTTTGACAAAAGAAATATTAGATAAAAACAAAATTAGTTATAAAAACATAACAAAAAATAAAATAACAAGGAGTGTGTAAAATGGCACAAAAGAAAATGGGATTAGGAAAAGGACTAGGTGCACTATTGTCAATATATGACGAAGAAGTTGAAGATATGGAAAAAGAAAGTGGGGTTAAAACACAGGCAAAGACAGAAAATTTAGATAAAAAACAATCATCTGGCGTGAATGAAATAGAAATTAACAAAATTCATGCAAATCCTAACCAACCTCGTAAACATTTTGATGAAGACGCCTTAAATGAACTTGCTGCATCTATTAGAACTCATGGAGTTATTCAACCTATCGTTGTCAATACTGACGGAGATGGATATTTAATTATTGCAGGAGAAAGAAGATGGAGAGCTTCAAAAATAGCAGGTCTTGATACTGTTCCTTGCATAGTTAAGAACTATACAGAAAGACAAATTAAAGAAATTTCTATAATAGAGAACTTGCAAAGGGAAGATTTGAATCCAATCGAAGCGGCAAGAGCAATCAAACAACTTATGGATGAATATAATTTTACTCAGGAAACAGTTGCTGATAGAATTGGAATAAGTCGTCCAAACATTGCCAACACATTAAGGCTTTTGTCGTTGTCACCTGACGTTATTAAACTTGTTGAACAAAATAGATTATCTGCTGGCCATGCAAGAAGTTTGGTTGTAATCCCCGATGCTCGTGCACAATTAAAGTTTGCTATGGCTGCTTGCGACGGAAAAATAACTGTAAGAGAACTTGAAAAGCTTGTTAAACAATATCTTAATCCAAACGCAAAGCCAAAACATCAGCCGCCACAACAGAGTATGGAACTTAAAGAACTTATTGATGAAATGCAAAGAGTTTTTGCTACCAAAGTATCAGCAATAGGAAGTGACAGAAAAGGAAGAATATATATAGATTACTATTCTCGTGACGATTTGGACAGAATATCAGAACTTTTGCAATTATTAAAAACAAAAACATTAACTCTAAAAGATTTAAGGGAGTTTAATAAAAAATAAAAATAAACAAAAAAAAGAACTTTCTATAATGAATGAAAGTTCTTTTTTTATTAAAGTTATCCACAAAAACAACTGTAAAATTGGGAATTTTTCTTAACATATTATAAGGAAAAGGATAAAATTGTCCACAATTCATATAAAATTGTGGATAACTATGTGTAAAAACTAAAATGTTTCACGTGAAACAAATTTAAAATATGTTAAATAACAGTATATATAAAAAGGATTTAAAATAATTTTGGCATAATGTTTCACGTGAAACAATCGGTTTAAAACTATTATGCAAAGTTTCACGTGAAACATATTAGTCAAAAACTTCTCATGCTATGTTTCACGTGAAACAATTTTTATTCTGTTTTTAAATAAATGAAACGATTAAAGTAAATATCTTATATAAGTTGTTACATTTATTCTGTAAAACTATTAAACATAATATTTATTAGTATAAAATTATATATTAAACTATGTTTATACATTCATGAATATTAAATAAGTTTTATTATATATGTTGTTGTTGGTTGTTTGTCTTTTTTAGAATATGTTTAACAATATAATATTTCATTAAATATTAATCACCTTAATTATAATTATTATTTCTTTAATATACTAAAGTTATAAAAATATTCAAAAAGTACACCAAATTTACAAGACGCATGTAATAATTTATACTTATAGTTATTAATATTTTGTTTAGACATAAATATTTTATAAATGTTTCACGTGAAACAATGTAGTTTGCTATTTGTTGTCATAACAATTAATTTATAAAACATAAAATTGTTATTATGAATTTTGTTTGGTGTTACTAATCTGTTAAAATATAATTTATTAAAATCTTATTATGTTTCACGTGAAACATTCATTAAAAGTACTATATTTGATTTGATATAATTAATTGTTTCACGTGAAACAATTAACCTAATAGACAAAACGGCTTAGTTTTTAAAAAAATAAGTTTTACGCAACCAAAATTTGCGTGAGTAATTGTTCATTAAAATGATTTAAAATCTGCTAGGATTTATATTTATTTAAGCCCATTTTTTAATAAAAAAGTAGCCCCAAAAAGTATATTTATTATAAAAAAAGCAATAATTTGGTTTGTGTGGATTGATATTGGTATAATTGCTATATTGTGTTTATGTTCAGCAATAGGATTCAAAAAAGGAATGCTTGCTTCCTTGTTTTCTATAGTTGTCATATTTCTTTCAATATACTTGACTTATCTTTTTTTGCCATATCTAACGTCTTTTATATTAAACACATTAAAAGTTGACACTTTGCAATCTGCGCTTGTGGAAAATAATAGTATTATTAGTGAATTTGTTCACAGTGACAATATTTTATTTGTCTTTATTAAAAAGATTTTGCATATTGATGAAAAAATGCTTTTAAATACTATTGTTGAATTCATTTGTAATATTGTTGTATTTTTTATTTTGTCTTTTATAATAAACAAAATGCTTAAGTTTGTGGCTAAAAAGATATCTATATTTGTTAAAGGTTTAGCAATAATTGGAAGTTTTGACCGTATGTGTGGACTTTTGTTTGGATTTTTAAAAGGTATCATATTTGTTGCTTTAATTTGTTTTGTTATTAGTGGATTAAATGAATTTGACGTCTTTACACCTATATTTAGTACTCAGATAAGTTCTTCGAGTCTTTATCCTGCTTTTAAAGTTGGTTCCCAGCAACTTATTACTACAATGTCAAATATCTTTAAATAATATATAATTAATATATATTGGTTATTTTATATTAGTTGATATTAATAATTTGGTAAAATAATATCTTAAAATTGAAATAATATTATATATACGTTTATCTAAATATTCTTTTTGATGTGTTGTCATATAAAATATTATAAAATATGTATTATATACTTTTATAAACTTTAACTGTCTTTTTAAATACATTTATAAGAGTACTATTAGTATTATAAGTTTGATACTTTAGTTATTAAAAAATAACTATATATATAATAAATAAGGTATAGTCTATAGTTTTTATTTTTGTAAACTAATATAAAAGGAACTTCACATTTTATATATAAAGTTCCTTTTTTTGCTTGTTTTAAAATGATTTAAACTTTACTATACCTTTTTTGTATATGATTTATTTCAAGTCTTCTACGTTTGTTTTATATTGTGGTAAATTAAAATGGTCTGTGGTTATATACCCTGCTGTTGCTTCAATAACATCTGGTATTCTATTTACTATAGTTGCACAAGTTAATTCAACAGTATTTGGTTTGTTTACCACTATTGTGGTCGATGGCTCTCCAACTATTGTCCATTCATTGCTATCAAACTCGTCACTTGCATAAACTTTTCCTATACATTGAGTTTCTAATACTATTCCTTCTTCGGTTTCAGAAGTAACAATAGCGCTCATTCCGGTTACCATACCTTTTTTGACAGTCATATCTAGTGTTGTTGAATGTAAATCTTGTTTTGCAATTTGAGGAACACACTTTTGAGTTTGATGTGTGATATGTAATCCAAGTTTTCCTGCAAGCCATCCGTTTACGTTCCACATATAACTAGGAGCATATTCGCCTGACCTGATAATATTTTCACGCTCTTCATCTGATATTTCGTCTAAAGAAGCGATTTCTTTTTCAAACTGCTTTGTAGTTAATCCTGCTCCATGTGCTCTTGCGAGAGCAATTCCGTAATCTTCGACATTATAACTGCTTTTTCCTAAAATTTTAGTTATTTTGTGCGTTGATCCAGCAATACTTGCAATCAAATTACCCCAGTATATATCTTGATATCCGCTACCTGTTATTGTGCAATTTGTCTTTTTGCAAAGAGAGTCAAGTTCTTCAAAAAGAGTTGGATTTGAATTTTGTGGATAAAACGCTTCTTCACAAGTTGTTATAGCGTTTACACCATATTTTGCGCATAGATGAAGAGTTTCATAAACTTCTTTGAATAAACTCATGGTTGTTACTATGACAATGTCAGGCTTTTTATTTAACAAAAATTGTTCAAAATTTGAACTACTATCAATTTTAACTCCGTATGGTTTTTCAAGTCCCATAATTTGAGATATGTCTAAGCCGATTTTTTGGGGATTGTTGTCAAACGCTCCAACAATTTCCCAACCTTTTTCTAAACAATAGCGCATTGTTAATTTGCTCATTTTGCCAACGCCATATTGTGCAATTTTTAATTTCATATTATCCTCCTTGAATATATTGTGCAATAAATATTATAAAAAAACAAATAAATCATTATATTTAATAAAAAAAAGAAAAGATTTTTCTTCTTTTCTTTAAAATTACCAAAACTTAGTGACTTAAACATATATTTTTTCTATTTTCTATAAAAAAATATGTTCATATTGTAGGTTTTTTTGGTATGCATACACACAAATAATAAAAGACAAAATTTCTTTTCTTTTTTTAATTTTTTGCAAAAAACATCAAAAAAACGGTGTTTTTTTGTTAAAAAATGGTATTTTTATGTAATTTTTCCTATTTTTAGAATAATCTGTTTGAACAACCACAACTTGAATTTCCATAGTTATAAGAACCGGCGAGAGTGAGAAGTAGTAATAGCAAGATGTTTGTGTTTGTTGCAAGATCAGTGCCTGTTGCAGACGCCAAAATTCCTATAAGAAGAACTAGCAGTATGTCTTGTGAAAAATTCATATGAACCTCCTTCAACAAAATTAGCTTAATTTTGATGTTTTCAGTCAAAAAACATAAAAATAATTTTATTTTTTATTGATCGCAATCTGCTATAATATTATAGCAAAGTTTTTTTTATGAAAACATTCTGTGAATATATATGATGTCACAATTTTATTTGTTACATTTTTGGAGGAGATATGGAGTATTTAATTTTGTCACAAAAGTCAAAGGCAAAGATTTTGAAGTATTTGCCTACAAATAAGGACATTGAGAAACTCGCTCTTTACTTTCAAAATTTTTGTGATGCGACAAGACTAAAAATAATGTCCGCTCTTGCGATGTGTGATATGTGTGTGAGTGATTTGTCTAATGTTTTGCAAATAAATCAAACTACAGTGTCACATCAATTAAAGTTTTTAAAGACACAGGGCATTGTTTCGAGTGTCAGAGAAGGAAAAATCATAGTTTATTCATTAAACGAGAAAAAGGTCAATGATATAATGTACCTTGCTGTGTCAAATAGTTAGTTGACTTTTTTGTTTAGATGATTACAATTATTTCATGAGGTTTTTATGGAAAAAGGAAAATTAATTGTAATTGAGGGCACAGATTGTTCTGGTAAACAAACGCAAAGTGATTTGCTTATTGAGTCGCTAAAGCAAAAAAATATTCCTGTTGAAAAATACTGTTTTCCTAATTATGACAGTCCAACAGGGAAGATAATTGCAGGACCATATCTTGGAAAAGAGGGCTACGGTGCGCCACTTTTTCCTGAGGGTGCGTCAAATGTTGATCCCCGTGTTGCAAGCCTTTTTTATGCGGCGGACAGAAAGTATAATATAAAACAAATAACCGACAAACTTGATGCCGGAATTAATGTTGTTGTTGATAGATATGTTGATTCAAACTTTGCTCACCAAGGGGCAAAGGCTGCTGATGATTTTGAGCGCGAAAAAACATTTCACTTTTTAGAAGTTCTAGAGTATGACCTTTTGCAACTTCCAAAGCCTGACATAACTATCTTTTTACACATGCCTGCAAAAGTAGCGAAAGTACTTCAACAAACAAGAAAAGAAAAGCCCGACCAACATGAAATGGACGAGCAATTTTTGGAAAGAAGTGAAAATACATATTTGAATTTGTGTTATAGACACAATTATATTAAAGTAAGTTGTGTCAATGAAAATGGGCTTAGGTCAATAGAAGATATACATCAAGAAGTGTTAAGTCGTGTATTAGAAAAACTTAATTAAGCACAGTAACTAGGTTTTTGTGGTTCAATTTTTTGGTCTATTATATTTACATAGAGATTGTAACTTGAAGAAACATTTAAAGTCATGCCTTTTGTTATTGAATATTCTTCTATTCTTTCAATTTTTCTCATATAAAGAGTTGCTTTTTCAATATAATAAGTTAAGGTGAGGCTTTTGTAATTTATGTCACTAAGTCCACCTTCTTTTTTTGCGTTTTCAATATATTTTTCAGGTATCATTGATATATTGAAAATGGTTGAGATGATATAGTATGTATCATTTGAAGTTCTATCAAATTTTATAAGTCGAGAATTTGAACTATCTGAACGGATTGGAAATATATCGTAGGCGTTGCCATCGTATTTTTCTATAGCTTCATCTTTTGATAGTGTTGCACTCTCCACAGTTTTGTCCCAATTTGGTATATCGTTTTCATCGTAAGAAGAGGTCTTTCTGTATTCAATATTTTCTCCGTTATCTTCACTATAAAAATATCTATAAAAATTTTCGCCAAGACTTGTTGAGCAGTTTGCATATGTTTCTTTAAAATAGAAATCTCCTGACAACATTGCCATTTCTCTAACTGATTGAGTTGCACTTCCTATGCCAAGTATATCAGTTATCGCTGTCATACTGGAAGTTATTTTATATCCTTCGCAAGTATCTATTAGAAGAAAAGCATCTTCTATACATTTAAAAGCGTTGTTATAAATAGGAACTGATTCTGGTTCATCTGGCTGTGGTTCGGAAGGTACAGAAGGATCTTGTGGCTCTGAATCTTCAATTTGCCCACCAATATCATCTGCCCCTGTAGAAGGGGGAAGTTCTGTTTGTATTTCATTATTTAATCTATAAACGGAATATCCTGCTGAAAAAGCCATTAAAAAAATTGAGAACAGGATAAGAGAAAATACCTTAATAAAAGTTTTATCTTTTTTCATAAAATTTCCTTTTTGCCATATAAAGGTAACATAATATATACAAATATGTCAAGATTTGACGTAAAATGACTAAAAAAAACTTTAACATTTAAAATACTTGAAAAAAATATGTGTTTTATGTTATGATAAATTCAAGGAGATGAAAAATGGATAGAAAGAAAGTTCAACTAGGACTTATGTTTGCCATAATTGTTGTTGCATATAACATTGTTCTTTTCTTGCTTGCAAAAATTTTACACATTTCATTTTGGATATCTTATGGATTTATAATGTTTTCAATAATAATGTGTGTAATATCATTTTTCTTTGTTTCAAGTGAAAAACGCAAGTCACAAGTTGTTGGTATGCCGGTGACAGTGCTTTCTTCTTTGTATCTTGCAATTGAATTTGTAATGGGAACTATATTTATGTTTTTCGACCTGTCGTTTGCACCAGTATTTGTTCCACAGTTTGTGCTTTGCGCTGTGTATTTACTTTGCTTCATTCCAGCAATAATGAGTACAAAAAATTATAAAGATGCAAGGGAAGAAATCAAAAAAACAAAAACAAAAAGTGAAGTAATGGCTACAACAAACACCACCGAAAGTGAAGAAAAAAAGTCAAGCGACAATGACTAATTTCCACCACAAAATGGCGAAGAAAAGTAAAAAATTTTGAAATTTTAAAAATAGACTGCCGTATAGTGCATAAAAACGGCAGTCTTTTTTTTTATTGTAATTTTTTAATTTTTTCCCAACTAAATTGTGGGTTAGAAAAGTGACCAAAACAACTTGTTTTTTTGTATATAGGTTTGTTTAAATCAAGTTCATCAATTATGTTTTGCACAGAGAAATCAAAGTTGTTTTTTACGATATCATAAATTTTTTGCATATCTACTTTGTTTGTGGAAAAGCAATCTATGTTTAAAGACATTTCTTTTTCAAGGCCGATGGCGTAGGATACACCTATTTCACACTTGTCGCAAAGTCCGTTTGCTACTAAACTTTTTGCAACATATCTTGCATAGTATGCGCCCGAGCGATCAACTTTTGTTGCGTTTTTTGAAGAAAAACATCCACCCCCAACATGTGCTATTGAACCATATCCGTCAACAACAATTTTTCTGCCTACACAACCACTGTCGCCAAAACTTCCCCAAATTGTAAATTTTCCACTTGGATTAATTAAAATTTTGGTGTCTTTTGTGTAATATTTTGCATATTTTTCTTTAATTTTTGAAATTACGTTTTCTTCAATAATTTTTGTTACATCATCAATTGTCAATTTTTCGCTATGAGAAACACTTATTAATATGTTTGTAATGGTTACAGGCTTGCCGTCAACATATTTTATCCACACTTGACTTTTTGCGTCTGGGAAGAAGTCTTGTGTTTTTTTTCTAAATTGGTCATATATCTTCATGATGTTATTGGCAATTTCTATAGTAAGTGGCAAAAAACTTTCACTCTCATTTGTTGCATATCCAAAAACAACGCCTTGGTCATTTGCACATAGTTTTTGCTTTTTGACTGCTCCTGCTATGTCTGGACTTTGCTTTGATATAACTTTTGTTATTTTGAATTTGTTTTTATACCCTATTTGTTTTAGTGCGTTTTGTGCAATCTTGTTATAGTTTATTTTTGCCTTTGTCGTTGCTTCACCATAAATAAAAAGGTGATTGTTTTTTATTGCACATTCAACAGCCATTTGGCTTTGTCTGTCCTGTGTTAGTGCCTCGTCCAAAAAGCAATCAGCAATATAGTCGCAAGTTTTGTCTGGATGTCCAATATTTACACTTTCGCTTGTTAAAATTTGTTCCATTTTTTCTCCTATTATAAAAAAAGCCATCTTTTGATGGCACAAACCATCGTTCAGCTATTAGCACCTTGAAACTGTGTTTTAGGTTGCTGTGTGGTCAGTGGGGCTGTCCCTCGCACACTCTCTATGGTTATGACTTATTCTAACTCATTGTATGTTATTTTGCAAGCGTTTGTGAGTGAATATATTTTTGCTTTTTAACAATACTAACAAAAAGGAAAAATTGTATGAAAAGTAAAATTTTTATTGTTGTAAGTATAATTTTCGTAGTTGCAGTTGGTGTCCTTAGTTATGGATTTTTTGTTTTTAAAGATGTATTGTTTGTTGGAAACAAGTTTATGGACGACACCACAATAAACGGTATAGATGTTTCTGGACTTGAAAAAGACCAGGCGACAAATGTTGTACAAACTCATCTTGATAGCAGAAGAAATGATATAAAAATAACTTTGAACTATTTGGATAAATCATGGAACCTAAATGGTGATGATTTTGAAATAGATAATCATATTGTGCCTTACGTTGAAAGTGTGTTTGACTACTTTAATTCTGGCAATCTTTTTCAAAAAAAGAGCAAACTAGACAAACTAAACGGTGACAAAAATTTTGAAATAGCGTACACCGAAGTTTTTACTGGACTTAATTCAAGAATAGATGAAATCGCCGACCAAATAGACCAGCCAGCACAGGACGCAAAACTTGTTTTTGATGCAAACAAAAAAAATCCATTAACATTTACCGACGAAAAAGTTGGAGTGATGGTTGATAGAACTGCACTTAAACAAAATATAGACAACGCATTAAAAACAAACACAACTGTTGAATTGAGTATTCCAACATACGAAGTTTTGCCAACAGTGACAAAAAGCGAAGTTGTGCAAAGCGTTGCTCTTCGTGGAAGTTTTTCAACAAGTTATGCTACTTCATCTGAAGATAGAAAACACAATGTCCGTCACGCACTAGAGGCGTTCAATGGTATGACCATATTGCCAGATCAAGAGGTGTCTTTTAACCAAACAACAGGGTCAAGAACTGCTGAGAATGGGTACAAAAAAGCAAATGTCATTTTAAACGGAGTGTACGTTGAAGGAACAGGTGGGGGAGTTTGTCAGTCTTCAACAACGCTTTATAACGCTCTTCTTCTTGCAGATGTTGAAATTTTGGAAGTACATAAACACACGTTGCCATCTTCATATGTTTGGCTTGCTTTTGACGCAATGGTGAGTGAGGGATATAGTGACCTTAGATTTAAAAACACCACAGGCGAAAATATTTACATCAAAACGTCAAGCGATGATGAAAATGTGTATGTTGAAGTTTATGGTAAGCCATTTAAAGAAGGAGAAAGACTTGAAAGACATGTTGAATTTTTGGGGGCGATTCCGCACCCTGGCGATAGAATAGTGCCGGACACTAGTGGTGATTATTCAAACAAGGTGACATATAAAGGTGAATATCTCCGCTTAAAGTATCCAAGAGAAGGGTATAGGGCAAAAGGCTATATGGATAGATATATTGGAGATACTATTGTTGAAAGTAAACTTATTCGTGATGAAACATATCAGCCACAAGAAGGCATAATAATAGAAGGTACACAAGAAGTTACAGAAGGGATAACGCTTCCGCCAAACATAGTGCAGTTTATTCCTCCACAAAATTCAACAGCAGTCAATGAAACAAATGTTGAGAAAAAAATAGAAAAAGAGAACCCAAGTTCATATAATCCTTAAATCAAAAACGAACAAAAAACGCTTTAAAAATTTTTACGAAAATTCATTATGTTAATTATTATGGTGCTATTTTAACTTGACGAAAAATGTCGAATAAAACAAAAGTGTGTCGAACAATGTCGAAATACAATATATAAAAATATGGCGAATACGAATAATATTAGTATTGCCATTTTTTTACAAAACAATAATATTTTGTAAAAATCAAAAAAATATCAAAAATCTATTGACCTATTGAAAATAATATGTTATTATTTGTCGAAAAAAGGAGATTAAGCATGAAAGATAACGCCGTGGTGTACTTTTACGGAGAAAAAGGCGAAAATTTTTCCAAGTTGTCCGAATTTTGTACAAAAAATGATATGTTCTTTTTTAGTTGCACAACTCTTGATGAACTTATGTATTTGCTTCTTAACACAAAAGCCGCTTTTATAGTTGTCGATAGTGACGCAAAAGCATCGCATAAAGAACTTGAAGAACTTGCTGACATTAAAAAGTTTTATTATCTTGACACTTCATACAGTGGGTTAAAAAAAAATATAATAGTGCTTAGTGATATGGACAGTGTTATAAATAAAATAAGATTAAACAATATACAAACGGATAAAGAAATGGAAGAAGAAAAAAGATTTTGTTATAAAATAGTAAATAGCGAACTTAATAAACTATATTTTCGCAATAAACTTGCCGGCACACTTTATATTGTCGACATGGTATATGAAGGGTACAAAACAAAAATTAAGAATTTAAGAATAGGGGTGTTACTTTCAATAGTCGCTAAATATTATGACTCAACATCAACAAAAGTTGAAAGATCAATAAGGTTCGCAATCCAAAGTGCTTATGACAGTTGTGAGGACAAGCAGTTGTTTTTCAACATTTCAAAAAGTAAAAAAGCACCATCAGTAAAAGAACTTGTTGCATACCTTTTAGATAAAGTTGTATATGCTGAAAATGATTAGTCTAGAAAAAAACTCGCGTTTTAGTCAAATAAATGACTATGCGAGTTTTTTAATATATTGCGTCTTTTGTTGAATAATCTTCAATCAAAAATGTGCCAGGGCCGTCAGCAGTCATTTCAATGTCCATATGAGTGCGGAAAACTCCAGTTTTTGTGGGTATGTTTTTCTGAAGTTCAACTATGAGAGCATCATATATTTTTTTTGCAAGTTCGTGCTTTGCCGAGTGAGTAAAATCAGGGCGATTTGCACCTTTTGTTCTGCCGTATAGAGTGAAGTTACTGACAAGCATAATTTCACCGCCCACGCTTTTAATGTCAAGGTTCATCTTGTCGTTTTGGTCACGGAACACACGCAGTTTAAGTATTCTTTGTGCAAAATGTGGCACCATTTCAATGGTGTCAGTTTCATGTACTCCAAAAAGAACCAAGTAACCAGCACCAATTTGACTAAACAATTTTCCTTCACTATAAAGCGTACAATTTTTAACTTTTTCAACAATTGCTCTCATTTCATATCCCCTTCAAAAAATTTGTGTGGCAAAAGTTCTGACAAGTTATAAACGGCATATTCTTTTGGGCTTTTTGCTAAAATTACCTTCATGTCATCACCAAACTCGCTCAAAACCTGTCTACATATTCCACAAGGTGGACAAAAGTTATTGCTAGATGAAACAATTGCAATTGCTTCAAAATTTTTCTCTCCATTTGATACTGCACTTGCAAGGGCGCTACGCTCTGCACACAAACTTGCACCGAAACTAGAATTTTCGATGTTAGTTCCAACAAAGTATTTTCCACTTGTTGTTTTTAAGCAAGCACCAACTTTAAAATCTGAATATGGTGAGTATGAGTTTTTCATTGCACTTTGTGCAAGTTCAATCATTTTTTCATAATTATCCATGCCTGTATTTTACTATATTGCCACTATTTTAACAAGCGTTTTGCTTGACAAACTTTTTTTAGTATACTACTATGATTTTACTTTTTATTATATATATTTTAGGAGAAATATGGTAGACACAAAATTATATGAAACATTGAAAAAAAGAGGACTTTTATATCAATGCACAGACGAAGAAGGACTAAAAAAACTGCTAGAAAGTGGTGAGCCGATTACACTATATGAAGGAACTGATCCAACGGCAGATAGTCTTCACATTGGACACTGCGTTCCGTATTGCATACTTAGGCGTTTTCAAAAAGCAGGGCACAAAGTCATACTCTTAATGGGCGGAGCAACTGCACAAATTGGTGATCCAAGTGGAAAAAGCGAATTAAGAAAAGTTATGGACGGAGATACAATCAGTGCAAATATAGAAAAAATAAAAAATTCACTCAAAATATTTTTGGACTTTGAAGGTGACAACAAAGCAATAATTGTAAACAATGCCGATTGGTTTAAAAACATAAGTTACATTGACTTTATGAGAGATATAGGAATTCATTTCAATGTCAACAAAATGCTATCAAGCGAAATTTATGACAACAGGTTAAGTCAGGGCGGACTAACGTTTTTTGAAATGGGCTATATGCCAATGCAGGCATATGATTTTATTGAACTCAACAAAAAGTATGGTTGCACACTCCAATATGGTGGTGGTGACCAGTGGGCAAACATAGTTGCAGGGGTTGAACTTCAAAGAAAACTCAACTTTTTAAATGGAACAAACGTCAATCTTATTGGTGCGACAAATCCGTTACTTTTGACACCAGAAGGCAAGAAAATGGGCAAGACTGAAAAAGGTGCAATTTGGATAGATCGCGACAAAATTTCAGCATATGATTTTTATCAAGGAGTCTATCAAACGCCAGACGAGTGTGCAAGAATGATGTTTGCACTTTTTACTGATATTGATATGGACGAAGTGGACAAACTTATAAGTCAAGATATTGTAAATGCAAAAAAGACTTTGGCATATGAAATTACAAAATTTGTTCGTGGAGAACAGGACGCAATTATTGCTCAAAACGCAACAAAAGCACTTTTTGAAAACAATGGGAATTTGGACAATGTTCCAACTTTTGCTGTCGACACAAAAACACTAGAAAATGGAATTGATACGGCTACGCTTTTCACAATGTGCGGACTATGCTTGTCAAAAAGTGAAGTGCGAAGACTTTGTCAACAAAGTGGTATTATGGTTAATGACCAAAAAATTTTGGACGCAAATACTTTGGTTGATATAAATCAATTAAAAGACGGCTACATCTTGCTAAAAAAAGGCAAGAAAAACTTTATGAAGATTGTGACAAAATGAAACTTTTAGAAATTCAAAAATCTAAATTTTACGGCTATGCATATCACGTAAGTGACACAAAAAGTGTTGAAGAAATTTTAAACAAACTAAAAACTATACACAAAAAGTCAACACACATATGCTATGCCTACAAAATTGTTTCAAATGTTGAAAGTGTAAAATTTTCCGATGATGGTGAGCCATCAGGTACGGCAGGCAGACCTATATTTTCTGTTATTGAAAAGAAAAAACTTAGTAATGTGCTAGTTGTCGTAGTTAGATATTTTGGTGGGATAAAACTTGGCGCTGGCGGACTTGTCAGGGCATACACAAAGTGTGCAAGTCTTGCACTTGGAGATGAGTATGAAAATAACTGATATGACAAGGCGTGGAAAAAGCGAAGTATATAAAATTTTTGTTGATGATGATTTTTATTGTCTTTTGACGGCGGAAGTCATAGTCAAAAATAAATTAAAAATTGGACAAGATATTGACGAAACTAAGTTTAGTCAAATTAAAAAACAAAGTGATGCACTTTTGTCAAGAGAGATGGCTTTGAAGTTTGTTGAAAAATGTTTAAAAACTCAAAAACAAGTTTATGACAATTTAAAACAAAAAGGTATTGACGATGATGCAATAAATGATGCCATTGAATTTTTAAAAAAATATGGATATATTGATGACGAATATTATGCAAAGCAATATGTATCATCAAAAAAACAATATGGAAAAAATTATTTAAAACAAAAATTATTTGCAAAAGGTATAAAAAAAGACATAATTTCGCGTGTTTTAAATGACCATGAAATTGACGAAGATACTTTATATAATATTGTTGAAAAATATATAAAAAATAAAACTATTGACGAAAAAACAAAGCAAAAAACATATAGATATATTTTGTCAAAAGGCTACACTTTTGATGAAGCAAAAAACGCAGTAAATAAAGTGTTTGGAGATAGTGATGATTGGAGTTGATATCTTAGAAATAGACAGAATAAAAGACCTTGCAGATAACGAAAAAAAATTAAAAAAAATATTCACAAAAAATGAAATAGAATATTTTAATAAATTTAAAAATAAATACGAAAGAATTTGTGGACATTTTTGTGCTAAAGAAGCGGTGAAAAAGGCGTTTTTTTGTCCAAAAAATTTGTCTTTTTTGGATATAGAAATATTGCATAATATCGACAATAGTCCATATGTTTTAATTAAAAAACAAATAAATAAAAAAATTCATATTTCAATATCACATTCAAGGACTGTGTGTGTTGCGATGTGTCTTATAGAAGAATAAAAGACTGCCGAAAAACGGCGTGATACTTTGTTTCTGCCAAGCCGTGCCACACAGTTGTTTAGGAAATGTGTGTCGTGGAATGTTTAATAAAATAATAAAAACAAAAATATAATTGAGAGTAGTAAAGCTCTCATTTTTAATAAATTATCAGACTGCCGAGAAACAAGTGAGGCGAGGCTCGCAAAACGCCCCAAAGCAGGAGTTTAGTTACCTAAATGACTGTTTTGGGGCGTTTCGCAGTAAACAAAGCAAGAAAAAATTTTAATTTTTTCGGTCACGAAGTTTTTCGGCAGTCTGAAGAATATTATTTTTTATTTTTCGCAACATATGTTTAGAAGTTTATTTTATGGAGATAAATTATATGGAAATAAATTACGAAAAAATAAAATCAGAGTTACAAAAAAACGTACATGATTTTGAAAAGAAAAATGGCAAGGATTTTTCATTTACATTAAGTCAAAATGATGACCTTGTGCATAGTATGAAAGTGAAGGGTATGCTATTTTCAAAACTTGACCTTGACAGCGAGTTTGAAAGTGCCGACCTTTTAGACTATTTGGGATATGAAAGGATAATATCGTGCAAGAAAGACCACAAATAACTAGAGGCGATATATATTATGCAGACCTAAGCCCTGTTGTTGGAAGTGAGCAAGGCGGACAAAGGCCTGTTCTTGTCATTCAAAACAATGTTGGCAATAAATATTCACCTACAGTGATTGTGGCGGCAATAACAAGTCAACTTCAAAAAGCAAAACTACCAACGCATATTGAACTTCCTTCAAATAAATATAATTTACCAAAAGATAGCGTAATACTGCTCGAACAGATAAGGACAGTAGACAAACGAAGATTATCAGACAAAGTTTGCAAAGTAGACATGGTAAAGATGAAAGAAGTTGATAAGGCAATTTTGGTGTCCCTTGGATTTTATGAGTGAAAAATAAAGCAGTCAAAAATTTGTCTTGAAATATCTTTAGCTTCGTTACTAGGTGCATAAAGCGAAAAAAGTTTTTCGCCTTTTTTTATTTTGTCACCAATTTTGTGATAGGTGATAACTCCGTATTCATTTGATTTATATTTATGGTTAAGGTTGTTGACAATTTCGCCAAGTTTTTTTGTTTTAAAAGCCTTTAATGTGCAATCATTTTGTGCCAGTTTCACGAGACAAGGCACGTCATAATCTTTTTCAAACAAATCAAGTTTTCCGCCTTGACAACTGACCATTTTCTTTAATTTTTCAAGGGCACTTTTATTTTTGATGACTTTAATAACTTTTGCCTTTGCTATTAAATAAGGTAAATGTTTATCAAGTGCATGACAAACGGCTGCAAGTTTTATGCAGGCTTTAAGTAGTGGGTTATGTTTGTCATAATGGTCAAGAATTTTAATAACTTCCATACATTCAAGTTTAGTGCCAACATTATAGCCCAGTGGTTGTGACATATCGCCATACACAACTTTTGCCTTTTTATTGTCTTTTTTTGCAAGCATAATCATCTTTTTGCCAAGTGTTTTCGCACTTTTTTTGTCAGGCATAAAAGCGCCGTCGCCGTATTTAACATCAAGCACAATGATGTTTGCGCCAGTTGCAAGTTTTTTGCTCATGACAGATGATGCAATTAGAGAGATGTTGTCAACAAGATTTGTCTTATCTCTAAGAGCATAAATTTTTTTGTCGGCAGGGGCGATGTCTGCAGTTGATGTCATCATGCACCCACCATTTTCTTTGACAAGCTCAAACGCTTTTTGTAGTGGTATATCAGTTTTGTAGCCTTCAAAACACTCAAGTTTGTCGCACGTTCCACCCGTAAAGCCCAAACTTCGCCCGCTGAGTTTTAGCATCTTTGTGTTAAGGCAGGCAAGAATTGGTACTATGGCGATTGTCGTCGTGTCGCTTACTCCGCCTGTTGAGTGTTTGTCGACAGTTTTGCCAAGCGAACTTTGGTCAAGCACGACTCCGCTGTTTTTCATTGATTTTGTTAGATAATAAAGACATTTGTCGCTTATGTTGTTTTTATAAATTGCTTCAACTATTGGCAAAAAATCCTGGTCAGAATACTCGCCAATAGTATATTTTTTTATGACTGAGTTTATCTCGTCATATGTAAAGTCAATATGTTTTTCAATTTTTTGAACTAAATTTTTTATTTCCATAAAAAAATGTTATGTTGTTTAAATAATTTTGTCAACTAAACAAAGTTGTTTGCACAAATTTCGTTATAATGATATATATAAAATATTATAAAGGAAAAAAGTATGGCATTTGAATATGTTTTAACTGATGAGAAGTTGAGAAAATATATGAAGGGCAGTGATTATAAAAATTACTTAGATTTAAAAAAAGAACATAAGCCACTTTCCATATCACTTGCTGAAAAAATTGCAAAGGCAATTGTTTCATGGGCAAAGAAAAATGGCGCAACACACTACACCCATTGGTTTTTCCCACTCACGTCAAAGTCGGCAGAAAAGCAGGTTGCTTTTGTGGATATTAAAGACAACAAACTTATTTCAAGTTTTTGTGGTTCAAGTTTGATGAAAGGGGAAACAGATGCTTCAAGTTTTCCAAGTGAGGGTGAGCGTGTGACTTTTGAAGCACGAGGCTACACTGTTTGGGATATGACAAGTCCGGTATTTATCAAACAAGAAGGAAAAGTCAAAGTACTTTACATTCCAACTGCATTTATCGGCTATAATGGTGTATCGCTTGACGAAAAGATGCCACTTCTTCGTGCCAATGAAAGACTAAGTGATGTTGCATCAAAACTTTTGAACAAACTTGGCTACACAGATGTAAAAAGTGTGCATACCGATCTTGGTATTGAACAAGAATACTTTTTAATAAGTAAAGAACTTTATGACAAAAGAAAAGATTTGATTTTGACGGGAAGAACACTTTTTGGAAGCAGTCCAAGTATATCTCAGGAAACATATCACCATTATTTTGATAAAATAGATGAAAATCTTAGACTTTTTATGCATGAAACATATGAAAACTTACTAAAAATGGGCGTTATTGCAAAAGTTCAGCACAATGAAGTTGCTCCAGCACAGCATGAAGTGGTGCAAAGATATTTTTCAACCACAGTGGCATGTGACCAAAATATGCTTACAATGGACGCACTCACTGAGGTTGCAAAAAGACACGGCAAAGTGGCACTTTTTCATGAAAAGCCATTTAGTGGGGTCAACGGAAGTGGAAAACATAACAACTGGTCAATATCGACAGATGACGGCAAAAATATTCTTGATGTTGGGCAGTTTGACGAAGACACTTTTATGTTGTTTTTTGTTTCTATACTTTCTGCAATAGATAAACACTATGACCTTTTAAGACTAACTACTGCAGGAGCAGGAAATGACCAGCGTCTTGGTGGCAACGAAGCACCACCATCGGTTATATCTGTTTATATTGGTGAAGATATAGAGAATATGATAAATTCATATATAACTTCGCAAAAACCAAAATCAAAAAATGTCAGTGCGATGGATTTAAAGACTTCATACCTTGCACCGCTTGTCAAAGACAACTGTGATCGTAATCGCACAAGTCCTTTTGCATTTACCGGCAACAAGTTTGAATTTCGTATGCTTGGAGCAAGTCAAAGCCCTGCATTAGCAAACTGCGTACTTTCCACCATCTTGGCTGATGAACTTGTGCAAGTCACAAAAGAACTTGAAAGTGGTAAGTCGGTTAAAGAAATAGTAAAACAAAACTATGAAGTGCATAAAAGAATTGTGTTCAATGGCAATAGTTATGATAAACAGTGGTCAAAAATTGCAAGTGAACGTAAACTTGTTGATATCAAAGACAGTGTCGAAGCATATATGTCACTTCTAGACGAAAAAAATATTGAACTTTTTGAAAGAAATAATGTGCTTTCAAAAAGAGAGATAAAAGTTAGATATCTTTCTTATTTAAGGACGTATTGCGAGAGTATAATAACAGAAAGTATTGTTATGAATAACATAATAAATAAGCAAATTGTCCCATCTCTTGAAAAATATTTAGACTTCACGCAAAGTCTATTAAAAAATTGCGAAAAAGCACATCTTGACATTGATTATTTAAAAGATAGAGCAAAAGACTTGAATGAAAGAATAGTTAGTCTAGTTGAAGATTCAAAAAAATTGCAGAACATTACAAATTCTGCAATTACTTTGACGGATATAACTGAAAAGGCTAATTATTGCAAAGCCCAACTTTTGCCACTGTTTAGCGAAACAAGACAGATATATGACGAAGTTGAGCATAGTATACCAAGCCAGTTTAAACCATTCCCAACATACGACGACATTTTGTTTGACTAAATATTTTTTGTGAGTTTTTTGATAAGTTTGTTTCTTAATTTTGTGTATTGTGTGGAAGATATTTTGCCAGACTTTCGCATTGCATCAAGTTTTGATATTCCACTTATAACTTGCTTTGTTACATTGCTCTCTGGTAGTGGCCTATACTTTTTATTTCCACTTTCAGATTTCGTTTGTGTGGAGTTTTCAGGCGTTTCTTCATCATCTTCGCCGTCAAGACCTGCAGTGTAAATTGGTGGCCTTTTTTGCACAGGTATTGTATTGACAACTTCAGTTTCATCATCGTCATAGACGTAGTCATTCCAGTTCACATCTTGCTTTTGTTGTTGCAACTGTTCATTTGCGTTAGTATTAACATTTTCATCTTGCGTAATCTCAGTGATAAAGCCATCGTTTTGTGGTGCTTCATCTTGAGAAGGTTCATCTTGTTCTATGCGTTTTGGAATATCAAAAATCAATATAGTTAAACTAATTGTATTAAGACTAAGTGTAACAATTAAGATTATGTTTATGATAAGATTGTCTGTAAAGTGGTAATTAACAATATTTGTTATCAAAAAGTAGGCACATGTCACAGTGATTAAAACAAACCAAATAAGATAAAAGATGTAAAGCCCACGTTTTTTTGAAAATTTGCTTGTTTTTAAATTGCTATATTTAATAAATCTTGATGAACAAACTAGTGAAAACAAAACAACTATTGTTATGGCGGCAACAATAATTAAAAGTGAACTTTTACCATATGCCAAAAAAGGTGAAATAATTGGTGTTAAAATATCCCCAACAATTTGTACATCACTTGGGACAAAAAAATAAATAAGCGAAAAAACAAGTAAAAAAAGAGATGCCAAAAACATCAAACTATACATAAGAGTGAGTATCAGTCCACCACTAAGGACAACTTTTCTTCTCATAATCTCTCCTGATTATATTTTGCTCTAATATAGTAAATATAACACATTTTTTGTCATGAGTAAAACCAAATAAATAAAATACTAGACATTTTTATGCATTTGGTGTAACATATTTAAAAAAGGTAGGACAATATGGCAAATAATTGGGGAGAAACAAGCAAAGTTGTATGGCATGATAGAAAAAGAATACTAGGTATGCCAATCACATTTACAAGATATTATTTAGTTGATGACCCAGATTGGACAAAAGTTTTTGTGAAAACAGGACTTTTATTTACTCGTGAAGAAGAAGTCAATCTTTACAGAATTTATGATATTTCACTCACTTCAAGCCTTGGCGAGAAGATTTTTGGTGTGGGCACAATAGTTTTGTATTCAAAAGATGAAAGCACTCCAACACTTGTCATTCGTCATGTAAAAAATCCAACAGAAGTAAGAAATATGCTCGCTGACAAAATTGAAGAAGAAAAAGTCAAACGAGGCTTCCGTGTTGCTGAATTTAATTAAAGGGCACTTTATAAAAAATAAAATTATAAAACAAAAGTCAATCTTTTAAATAAAGGTTGATTTTTTTTAAAAATATGTTTACACTTTACATATAAAAATTTAAGGAGAAAAAATGGAAATCGAGGCAACAAATTTTATTGAAGAAATAATCAATAAAGATTTAAAAGAAGGCAGATTTGACCATGTTCAAACGCGTCATCCACCAGAGCCAAGTGGATATCTTCACATAGGACACGTCAGAAACATTGTGCTAAACTATGGACTAGCAAAAAAATATGGCGGAGTTTGTAATCTTAGATATGACGACACTAACCCACAAAAAGAAAGTCAGGAGTTTGTGGACGCAATCCAAGATGATGTGCATTGGCTTGGCTATGATTGGCACGAAATTCACTATGCAACTGAGTATTTTCAAATGAATTATGAAGTTGCACTCAAACTCATTAAAGAAGGCAAGGCATATGTTTGCGACCTTAGTCCTGAAGAACTTACAAAATACCGTGGAACATTGACAGAACCGGGCAAAAATAGTCCTTATCGTGATAGAAGTGTTGAAGAAAATCTTGACCTTTTCGAACGTATGAAAAACGGTGAGTTTGAAATGGGTTCAAGATGCCTTAGAGCAAAGATAGATATGTCAAGTCCAAATATGAACATGCGTGACCCAGTGATTTATCGTATTCAGTATCTAAATCACCAACGTATTGGCAGACAGTGGAATATATATCCAACGTACGACTTTTCACACCCACTTGACGACTGCTATGAAGGAGTTTCACACTCAATATGTGGACCAGAATTTGAAGACCATAGACCACTATATGATTGGGTGGTTGAAAACAGCGGACTAAAAAATCACTCTCGTCAAGTTGAATATGCAAACCTTTACATTAAGGGCGCAATTCTTGGCAAGCGTTTTATCAAAAAACTTGTTCAAGACAAACTTGTTTCGGGCTTTGATGATCCAAGACTTTATAGCCTTCGTGGACTTAGACGCAGAGGCGTACTTCCTGAAAGTTTAAAGACTTTTGTTTTGGCTGCAGGCATTTCAAAAAGCAACTCTTTAATTGACCCAGAATTTTTGAATCACTTTATTCGTGATGACTTAAACAAAGTTTCAAAAAGAGTTATGGCAGTTTTGCACCCAATAAAACTCATAATAAACAACTGGCCAGAAGGCAAAGAAGAAGAAGTTGACCTTGAAGACTATCCACAAAATGAAACAACAACACATAGAAAATACTATTTTGGTAGACAATGTCTTATTGAAAGAGAAGATTTTATAAAAGTCCCAGATCCAAAATTTTATAGACTTTATGTCGGTGCAAAAGTTAGACTCAAAGGCGCATACATTGTTGAATGTACAGGCTTTGATGAGGACAGCGAAGGTAATGTCACAACAGTTTATGCAAACTATTTGGAAGGCACAAAGAGTGGAAGTGACTGCACCGTCAAAGTCAAAGGAACAATTCATTGGATAAATCCAAATCATGCAAAAAAAGTTGAAGTTAGACTTTTTGAAAACCTTGTTGACGAAGAAAGTCAAGATGAAGTTGAAGGTCACGAGCACGCAACAGACAATTTCAAAATCAATCCAAACTCACTCACAATACTCAAAGACTGCTATGTTGAAGATGGCGTGGCATACACAATGGACGAGAGATATCAATTCATAAGAAACGGATATTTCTGCCTCGACAAAGACACAACAGAAAATAATCTTGTTTTTAATAGGACGATAACATTAAAGGATACCAAAAAACGCAAATAAAAAAACACAAAAAAAGATCCCGATAGCTGTGTTTACTGCCGGGCAACTTCCACACAGTCACGTACAAAGTACGCTCGTGCGTGGAAGTACCCGTCGAGCCTTGCTCTCGGGTCTTTTTTTGCGTTTTTTACTCA
>CALWTH010000055.1 GCA_944384405.1 uncultured Clostridia bacterium | reverse complement strand
CTTATAATATGGTTATAAGTTCAGATGCAGGATATAATGAATATGAATTTGAAGTTCCAACAGGTGTAAACGAAGCAGAAACAATTAAAAATATTGAAAGTTATGATGTTATTACTTCAGAAACTGGTAGTCCTACAGCAAATGGATATACACAAACTTCTTATGAAAAACAAGAATACACAATTGACAATATTGAAGAAGCTTTAAACTTCTATTCAGAACAAATCAATGCAAACCTTCAATTTGTATATAATTATGTTTTAAATAATTTTATAACAAAAAATGCACATGTGTTATCATATAAAATAGACTTAGGAGAAGTTGTTGATGGCAAAGTTCAAAATTTAAAATTTGCATTCACAGTTAGTGTTGGGAATTATAGTGATTATAATGTTTATAAAATTAAATTACCAACTCCTGTTTCAATTGGAGATTTATTAAAATCTGATACTTTCAAAGATATGACTATTCCTAAAGGAAATATTTCTAATGAATACTTATATGGTTATGACCACACTCTTCAAGGTGATAAAGACGATTTTATTAAGGCAGTTGGAAGAAAACTTGCAGAAGCAGACTTTGATGTAGAAAACTCAACTTTACTTTACAAAGAAACACATGGAATTAATGTAAGAGGTTTTCAAATTGTGTTAGTTAGCAAAAACGGCGTAAGAGAATTTAATGTAAATGTTCCTGACACTGTTAGTGATGACGAACTTGTCAATGCCGTTGAAGATTTAATTGAAGGGACATCTAAATCAGTTGATTTCACTGATAATCAAATCAATGTTAATCTTGTGCCTGAAATAGAATTGTAAAATTATGATAAATATAACTTATAATAAAAAATCAAAAATAAAAAAGATTTAAAAATGGGCAAAAAAGTAAAGGAACCTTACTAATTAGTAAAGTTCCTTTTTATATTAGTTTAAAAGCAATAGATTAAAAGCGAGTATTTTTTATTTTATCTTCATACGTTTTCTAAGCAATATGAACAATATTGTAAGTCCAACGACAACGATACAAGATACAACTATAAGTATGATTGATACAGTGTTAAGTGGTTCTGTCTTTGTGACGTGATATGAATACAATAGTTTTCCACTTTCGGTAACAAGTTGAATATTATAATCTCCTGCACCGGTAATTGTGTATTCATAATATGTTTGCAAATTGCCGTCAGCCAAGTCAGAAGTGTTCAAAACAACATCATTCATTCCGTCTATTTTTAATACACAGTCGCCAACTGCTGTCAAAAGGTCCTGGGTGTTAAATGAAACTTTTATTGGGCTTGATGTTGATGTGTTTTCTTTAACTGACACTGTTATTGGTGCCTGTTTGTTGTTTATCCAGAATGAATATGTAAACTTTTGACCAAATTCATTGTCGGTATTTATTGTCACAGTGTAATGTCCTGAGCCTGTTACTGCATCGTTTATTGATATTAAGAAACTAGTCAAATATGCACGCTGAGAAGTTGTCCCATCTTGATTTGTTATTGTCTTATAGACTATTCCGCCCATATTTTCATTTGTTATGCTTTGTGTTATATCAACGTCATCTTTAATTACACTTTCAACATAGTAGTTAGAGTATTGACTAAATTCCATTGACCACCTTGATTCGTTTGGCCTTATTATCAAGAAGTAAATAGGTTCTTCATTGATTTGAGTAACTATTCCCGTTTGAGCGTTTGTTACACTTGCCGAGAAAGTAACTTTATATAGTCCTGCTTCATTAAATGTGAATGTGCGGTTATATCTATCTGATGTTGGTGTATATTCTTCGCCATTTCTAAATACAGAAATTCTTGGTTGGGCATTGGAGTCATAATATCCAAGTGTCGATTGTGGTATTGTCACGGTAACAGTTGAATCATAAACTGCGTTGTTTATTGGTGACTCACCATTGACATAGAATATTACACTACGAAGATATCTAATCGTGTATGTTGATACAAGCGTTGTGAACATATGCACATTGCCGGCAACATCTTTAAATGTTAAATAGTATGTTCCAGATGAAGAAAGAGTCATTGTTGTCAAACCATTTTCTGTTGTAAGGTGAGGGTAGTAAGGAGTTTGATTGTCACCATATTTCACTTCAACAGTGATATAGTTTTCTGGTATTCCGTAATATGACTGCCATGCTATGCGTTTTGTTGCATAATTTGATTCATTAATTCCAACTGCGAACGTTGACATTGTGCTTGACCTATCAAAAGAAGTCAATGTTCCTTCGCTAGTGTAATATGAGAATCTTGACAATATGTTTGTACTTTGTGGAATGATTGTTATAGCAATTGTTCTTGAGAAGTACACTGATGCACTTTGACTTTGTGCATTTGAAATAGTGTAAATGTGTGTGGTGTATCCATTTATTTGTACCGGATCCTCGTTTGTAACCTTGATGTCTTGTTCAGTGTTGAAAATTATATCAAAGTCACTTGTATTTAAAATGTAATGTGTTGTTATTGATCTAATAACATTATTTGCGTCTGAGTAGGTGAATGAACTACCTGTTGATGTTGCCACATATGATTGTCCATCAATGTGGTAAATAACTTGATAAAAGTCCTCATCATTATCAGATATTGTAAAGTCAAGGTATGTGTCATATTGCGGGTCAGTGAATATATCAAGATATTTGATTAAAATTGAATATGTCTGTGGTTGACTTACAACATAGCCGGAGTCAATTTGGACAGTTGTTCCATCTTCATACACAAGGTACACAATGACTGGAATTCTTCCTGTTGTTTCGCGATAAGTTATTCTTATCTCATTGCCATACATTGTGTCGTGGTTAAACAATCCGTTTTGTGAGTTATTTGAATTATCTAGTAGTGTTATTTGAGGAATAATATTATAAATCACAAGATTTAATGTCCTGTATGGCTGACCTGTTGCGATTTCTGCGATTGCTTCATAGATGTTAAGTGTGAAGTTAATTTCACCACCGACAATACCTTCAACCATATCTTGTCGTGGAGCATAGAATTGTACTGTGTGAATGATGCCGTCTTGAGATATCACAACTCTACCATAGCCACTGCTTTCAAATCTTTCACGGTCTGCTTGCAAACTCAGATTGAAGTTTTCAACTGCAAGTGATGTTGTCGCTGTAACAACAACTATATCTTTTTCAATGTTATATCTAAACGATATATTTTTTGTTGAATAGTAGTAACTTTGTCCGTTTTCATAGTTTTCAACAATGTCAACTTCGCTAGTAAGTTCATTTTCAATCACTTCAGAACCATAAATGTTACTTATAGGATAGTTGTCGCCAAAATTATCAACGACATTATATCTATAATATCTATTTGCAGTAGGTGAGATGATTGATATTTTAAGGTAAGTACTTCCTATGTAATTTACATATGTTGATGTTACAAGGTCGCTCATGTCCAAAGAAGCGTTTATTTGTGAGAAGTAGTTATAGTCTGGGCCTTTTGAGTACACAGGACTTTGAACTAAGTTTCCGCCTGCATTTCTCACATATTGTACAATTTCAACTGTTATTGCATAAATTGTTGCGTCTTGTTGTGAAGTAGATGCTGGTATTTTTATTAAAATACCTTCTTCATTTTGATATGTTCCTGTTGTGCTAGTGTGAATTACTGACAATGAAGTGTTAAGAACTGAGCATGAGAATGTTATGTTTTTAAAATATGGAACAAGTGAGAATACAACATTTTGTTTTTGTGCGCTTGGAGAAAGTACTGCAAAAGTTGAAAGTAAAGTTTCGCTTTGAGATGGATTTTGTGCATTGTATGTTGAAAGATTGTAATAATTGCCATTTGAATAAGGTGTCTTTAAATAACTTACTCCGTTTATTGTAATTTGACTATATGCGTAATCAAACAAGTTTACAGAAGTTATTTCAAATTTACTTTTTGCATAAATGTCTATGTTGTTGTTTAAATCACCATAAGTAAGTGAATTTTGTATTGAGTTGTTCTCGTATACAATTGGTGTAAGGGCAGTTTGTTCAAGTGCAGCAAGATTTGTTAAGTAAATTGTGTATACGGTTATGTTTCCAGCCATATCAATTTCAACGATTTCAATATATGATGTTGCGTGTGAACTTAAATTTGAAATTATTTCAGAAAGTGATTGTGCGTTTAACATATTGAAATTATTAGTTGAATTTTCAATTGCGGTAACTGATGTTTCCTGAGCGTAAATGTCAACATATTTGGTATTTATAAGTGTTCCGCTGTTGTTTCTTATTTCAAAATATCTATAAAGTATGTTATATGCCTCACCATTTGTGTATGAGGTGACGTCTATGATGTCTTGGATTTGTGAAACATCAACTGCAAAAGAATAATATCTATAAAGTCCTTCATTTTTTGAAGTGTTGTATTTGTCCACAACAGTTCTAACATCATTTGTGTTGACGCCATTTAATGAAATAAGTCTATTTAAGTTTTCAGTTGGTGCAACAATGTCAATTTTTATACTTCTAGATGTACTGAATTGACCTTGGTTATAGTCAGACTCTCGACCTTCATAGTGCATATTGAATGTAATTGTACTATTGTGCTGGTAAGCACCATTGATTTGTGATAGGTCAACATCAACATAATTTACAAGGCCAGAAGTAATTATATCGCCTTCGGGTATTTGATAGGTAACGCCATTTACTCTATAAGTAATGTCAGACTTATCTATTCTTGCCATAAACTCATTTTCTGGATTATTCCAAGTCAGTCTAACTTTGTCATCGTTGGTGTAATAAACTCCACCATCCATATTGTATTCTGCATTTGTACTTGGATTAACAATTGTAAATGAAGGTGTTGACTCAGTTATTTCAAACACAAAACTAAATTCATTGACATCGCCATATCCTGCATAGCCTTGTCGAATTGTTACTTGATAAAATCCGACTTGTGTAAACGCTCTACCTGATGTGCTGTCGTTGAAGACAAGGTAACCATCAGAAGAAACACTGCTACTTCTATATATAGTTGTTGACTGTGCAAGTGTTGAGCGCTCATAACTATATTTAATTTCTGCACTTAGTGCGTATGATGAAATGACGTTTGAAGAATTTGATGTCCAACTATTTATGCTATCTTCGCTAACAAAAGTTGAACCGTCTGAAAGTGAATAACCATATTTGACTGCTGGAATGTAAACGAACACAGGCAATTTGTTTGTTGTTAAAATGACATTTTCTCCGGTAGGGTCGTTGTAGGCAAGATATACATCTTTATAGAACATCATGTCATCGCCTTCAAGGACTTGGATTTTTATTGATTCACCAACATAACTAAAAGTATTGCCCAGTGAGTCAACGGCTGAAGGTCTTTCAATTATCTCATTTCTATCAATGATAAATGTGAAAGTTCTCACCATATAATCGTATGTGTCGTTTATTTTGTCCATCGTGTCAGAAAGCAAAGCATATGTTCTTGTTATTGTGTATTTTCCAGGACGAGTTTGGTAATATCCACCAATTCCACTTGCGACATATTCGGTGTTGACTTGCCATGAATATGTGCCGTCCTCGTTTTGCGTGCATACATTGACGAGAGAATCTGTTGCTGAGTATATTGTGACTGGGGCTTGTGGCTCACCGAACACATATGTGTAAACTCCGCTTTGGTTGACATTTTCTACCGAGAAAGGAGTGAAGGTGTAAGTAATTGTTTGAACTTCAACACTGCCTTCTTCTGGGGTTGGATTGAAAGATAGTGTCAATATTTCGCCACTGTCTGAAAGTGTGTTTACATTTGTTGGTCTAAAATATCTATCTTTTTGTGTGTAGCCTGTATTTGTGTCAATATGTGGCAAAGGTGTATAACTATCTTGGATAAGTGCACTTTGACTATTGTCTTTTGTATAGACAAGCATTGTCCTTGAGGCATCTGATGAAATTCTTACAATGTGTGTTCCAGAATAATTTTCAAGATAATTTTCAACAGATATCTCATCAAGTCCCGACAACATTTTCGTATTTGAAGCATCGCGTGTGTAGAAGATATAATCATTTTCAACTGCTACTTCATTGCCTTGCTCATCTTGGGTTGTGTAGTGAATTGTGTAAGAATTATTGACTATTTGTTCACTCGGAATGAATATTGGAACAGGGGAGTCACTTCTGTCAAGCAAAACATTTTGGTCAACTGCAACTCTAACAAAATATGTGTTTTTAGTGTTTATATTTAGAAGGTCAAAATAGTTTTGATAAATGTCTGTGCTATTTAGTACATTTGCCAGCCATTCATCTCCGGTGAAAAGGCTGCCTGATGTTGCAAGCCCTTCAAATCTAATAACTTTGTATTGTCCAAAATATATTGTGACATCACTTGATAAAATATTTAAGTCGGTTGGTTCAACAAATTCTCCATCTATTTCTTGTAATATTTTATTTTGTGTGTTGTCTATGATAAATGAGAAGTATTTTTCATTTCCGGCGCTATCGGATATGTAGAAAATGTACATTCCTGCTTGGCTCAGAATACTTGTTGAAGGAATATAATTCATTTCTTGTGTATTTGCATAATCAACTGCTGTCAAATCACTTCCATCATAATCAAAATAATATTCAACAGGCACTGTGCCATAGGATTGATATTGTTTTAATATTTCAGAAGAGAAAGTTGTGTTTGTATCAGCAACAAGAGGAATGAATTTGTATTTTGCTGTAATTTTACTTCCATTTGTCTTTTCGTTCCAAGATACTGCGACGGGTTGATTTGTCAAGAAGTCAACTTCATAGCCACGATAATAGTAATTGGAACTATAACTATTCATCGTGTATATTTGAATATTTTCGATAGGGTTGTTGTCTATTGTAAATGTTGTGGAATAACTTCTTATGAGATTTTTTCCATAATACATTGTCGCAATATAATTGCCGTTTTCTGAAACAGTAAATGTTTCATTGTCGTTCACTGTTTTTATGACTGTATATGGACCAGTGTAGTTTGCCTGGAATGATATTTCAAGTTTTGTTGTTGCATCAAATATTGATGAAGTTGCGACTTTACTGATTGTCACAGAATCGTTTGTGTATGCGCCATCGTAAAGAGTGGTGTCATTGGACAAAACGCTCATTTGTGTTGCATCGCGGGTGATTTCAAACAAGAACCACTGAACAGAAAGTTGTTCCGTTGCTGTTTGACTGACTTGGGAAGGTGCGAAATTGCTGCCATAACTTATTCCGTTTATTTGTGAGTTGTTTTTATATACAAGTTTAAAGAGATAAACTCCTGCTTCGGTGATTGGACTATTGTCATAGTCATATTTTGTTGCATCTTGAGCGACGCTATATATTCCGTTTGTTTGTGTAACAATCCAATAACCACTTTGTGTTTGTTCTATCTCGCTATTGTCACTATTGAATATTTCCACATTGTAGTCAAATTGAATTGGTTGTTGGTTTGTACTTTGAACAGTTATTGTTCCAGTATTGACTGCATTTAAAATATTTTGTATTGCCGTTTGTTCAATAGCAGTACCATTTGTCAATGACTGCATATAGTTGTTACCAGAAAGATAAGTGACATCGGTTGGATTTGAAATTGTGCCTTCTGTTAAAGTTTTAAATTCTTTTGTTGTAGATGTTGTAATGTCGCTATAAAATAGTTGATAGCCAAAAATTTCAATACAATCAACACGTCTTGTTGTGTTTGTGGTTGATGGTTGAAGTATGTCAACATTTCCGTTGTATATGTAAGTTAAAGTGTAATTTATTGTGTAAATACCAAGGTCGTTAAAGTATATTGTAACCAAATTACTATCTTTGTGTTCAACAATAATAACAAGGTCACTTCCTGTGGTTAATAGGTTTTGTCCATCATATGAAATTGTTTGAGTACTTTTGATTTGCCTAAAAGTTTTATTTATTTGAAGTGCAAAATTTGTTTTGTCATATGTTATGCTTGGTAGTGCATTTGTGGTTTGGTCACCAGATGTGTATTGATATTGGTATTGATAAGCCCTGTCATATGTTGCTCCGGCTATAACATTATAGGCATTTGAAACTATTGTGCTAACTGCTGTTCCGCTATAATAGTTGGAGAGTGGAAGTACGTAGTATGAAAACACAATACGCTCTCTTGATTGATTGCCATTTTGATTTAGTATGTAGTCAATTGTAAGGTCATATTTTCCGTATGGAGTTTTTTCAACAGACACAAGTGAGGTGAGTCTAAAACTGTTGCCAATACCATAGTCGACATAAATTCCCATATTTTCAAGTTCAATTGTTGAATACAAAGTTCCATTTAAAGAAATTGAAGGTTGGACTGTGGTAATGATATCATCAGGAGCCATAAGTTGTGCCACAACTGCGTTGCCTGCTGAAACATATGCTACTTCGCCGTTGTTGATGGTAGTTAAAATTGTTCCGGTTTGTTGTTCGCTATTATATTGTGAATATTGCGTTACAGAAAAATATTGATTTTCTCCTTCAGCAAAGGTTGGCGATTTTGTATTTTTTGGAAAACAAAAAATAATACATGCCAAAAAAGAAATTGTTAAAGCAAATAATAAATACCAAGTTTTATTTAATTTTTTAACCATAGTAATCACTCCAAACAAAAATATATCACTAATTTTATACCACAATTAAGGTTATTTAAGCAAATATATTGTGTATATTTATTTAATAATTATTTTATATAAAATAAAACATAAAAATAAAATTGTAAAAAAACATAAAATTACATAAAAAATTTTTAAAAAATAAACAAAAAAATCCCCACATTTTTTTGCGAGGATATATCTTTTAAAAATCAAAATCATCAAAAATACTTGTTTTTTTGAATACCTTGGAATTTCTTTTTTTGATATCATAAAATATAGCACGTTCATCAAGGTGTCTGCTTGGTGCGTATTCTTCCGCTGCTTTACGCTGGTCAAGCACTGGATTTTTAAAGTATTGCGTCATTTGTGTTTTTATAGGTGGTTGACCATAAATTTTTACGATGTTCACATCATATGGCAGTTGACCAAGTTCATAAGGTTCAATAAGTGGTCTTGTAACAATTTGAGAGCCAATTGTTTTTGTTGCATCTCTATCTGATTTTTCAGATTGATTTTGTGAAACATTTTTTGTCTTTAATGTTACTTCACCGCAAATTTTTGAAAACTCTTCACGAGTTTTTTGGTCTTCTGTTCCAATGAAAATTTGAATATTGCAGTTGCCTTTGATTGTGTCTGCAACTTCTTTTGTATATTTGTTGTCAAGTTGGCTATATGACTGGATAACAAGTTCAAAATATATTCTTCTACTTCTTGCAACTGTGATTATTGTGTCCATCTTTTCAATTTTTGGAAGGTTGGCAAATTCATCCAAAAGGAAATACACAGGTCTTGAAAGTTGAAGGTTTGGTTTTTGTGAAGCCGTTTCAATAAGCGTTTTGTAAAGTTGCGAAATACACATTGTTGCAATTGCATGACGGCTTTCTTTTTCATCAGGAACTTTGATGAAAAGGACGGTTGGCTTATCGGTAAAGTCTTCAAAACTAACATCAGTTCCACTTGTGCAATAGCAAATACCCATATCTTGAAAAACTGCAATTTTTGGTTGCAAAACACCCAAATAACTTCGTGTGGTGTTTGGTGCGTTGTTTACTACTGTGCTGGTTAGAGCAGGAACTTTACTGAGCATATCACGTCCAGAAGTGTATTGTTGAAGTGTCTTCATCATGTTGTCGCCATCGGTGTCGCGATATGTCGCAATTTTGACAAGGTTATAAAAGTTAAATTTGTCTTTTGTCATACCAAGTTCTGGATATTGACTGTCTTCAAGCATGGCGAGCATAAGTCCATATAAAAAGTCTTGAGCACCACGTTCCCAACCTTGGTCTGTTTTGCTTTCGATAGTGACAATAGTGCTTGCGATTTCACGTAGTTCATTTTCGGCTTCATTAATTAAAGATTGTTTTTTTGCTTCAAGATCTTGTTTTAAAGCGTCTTTTGTTGGATAGGCGATGCCGTTGAAGCCGTACCATTCATTGCCATAATGATCGGAAATTACTTTATATCCCTTCACGCTTTGTGGAGGGGCACCTTTGTAGATTTTGACTTCACTTTCAAGGTTGTGTGCCCGTGTGTACATATTAAAAGAGTGCTCCATAGGATTCCATCTTGTTGATGAATACGGATTTCTAAGGTCAATAGTAATTATTCTGTAACCTTCTTCACGAAGTTGAATTGAGTGGTTATTATATAGTTCGCCTTTTGGGTCGGTTATCACCATGCAAGGTTTTTCTGCAGTGTGAGCATAAACTCTTATTGCTGGATCCAAAATAAATGTCGTTTTACCAGAACCGGTTGTACCAATAATAAGTGTGTGGATTGGATTGTACATGTTTATATACATTTGTCCATGCTTATATAAACTTCTAATCATCACTCCACTTTTTTTAAGTTTTGGTAGTTGTTTAAAAGTTGTTGGCATAAAAACAGGGTTTGTCAAAAGTTCTTGTTCTGTTACAAATCTTGCTTCATAGTGCTGAGACATTTCTTTGCCACTTTGAGTTTTTCCGGTAAATCCTTCATTGTCGTCTGTGAAATTTTTGTTTTTTGCGGTTATATACAAAATAACTCCAATAATACCAACGCAAAGTCCAACTATTGCATACGTTGAACTCAGTGCTTGACCAAATGTCACACTATCGCCGGTTGCATATGAGATAATTGCACCTATAACATACAAAACGGCAAGAATAATAAACGAGTTTATAAATTTCTTTTTCATTACGCCTCCAAATTCACATTATGTATGTATTTTAACTTGCTTTCTATAAATATGTCAAATAAATATTAATTAAAAATATTTTACCTTATTTTTTAATGAATTATTTAATATTTTATTGAAACAAAAAAAAATAAATAAAAAAAATAAAAATATTTTTGAAAAATGTTTTGCAAATATCAAATAATGTGTTACTATGATAACGTTAATAGATTTGCAAGATGCATATTTTTATATTTTTTGCAAATAAATATTTTAATTTTGGAGGAAAAGTATGAACACATTATTAACAAAAATGACTACATATCTTCTCAGTATCACCGGGAGAGGTATGTTGGCAGGTGATTTGAATTTGCCTGCAGGTTGGGAATGGGTTGAAGAAATAGTCAACGCAATCGACATACTCTTGTATCCTTTGCTCATCGTTGTTGGTGCTGCCGGAATGATTTATGCTGTCGTCATTGGTGTTCAAATGGGACGTGCAGATTCAACAGAAAAACGTGAAGAAGCAAAGAAAAGACTCATCAATGTAATCGTTGGTCTTGCAATCATTATTGGTCTTATATTGTTCTTCAAGTTGTTCATCAGTGTTATTTTACCAGCATTCATCCCACCAGTAGAACAAACACCAGATGCAACTGCTATGCTTAGATGGTAATTTGCAAAAAATATGAATAAAAGTTCGGTTTTTTACCGAACTTTTTCTTATGTAAAATATTTTTTTTTAAAAACTATGTACAAAAATTATTTTGTTTGATATAATAAAAATGATATATTGTAAAACTCATGATGCAATAAAGACACAATAGACAATAAAGGAGGAAATTTAATAAATGGATGCGCTTATAAGTTTTTTTAAAGATCCATTAGTAATTTTATCTCAACTTTTGTATTTTTTGGAATCTTGCTGCTATACACTTTTAGATCTTGCACAACTTATGTTTCGTTTAATTGCTGGACTTGATACTTTAAATGGCAACACTGTTGGTGGAGATATTTTTTATCAAATAATTAATAAGACATTTATTATTGGTGACAACAATTATTCAGTTGTTGCCGTTGCATTTTGGAGTTTGATTATTCTTTCATGTATTCTTTTATTTATAACCACTATTGCGTCACTAATTAAAAGTGAAGTTGCAGTTGATAAAGATGGTAAACTTGACAACTCAAAAGGCAAAATAATTTTCAATTCAATAAAAGCACTATTATATTTTGCTATTGTTCCTATCGCATGTTATTTTGGTTTGTGGCTTGGGAATGTTGTGCTATTTGTTATTGATGAAGCAACAGCCCCACAAACTACAAACATATCAAGTATAGATGCAGATGTCGGACAATATTTGGAAGATGAAGATGGATCATATAACTATTACATATTTTGGGGTGATGCGCGAAACACACCTTATACATCTGTTTCCGGTATGGTTAATAAGTTGTGTTTGTATCAAGCAAACCGCATACGAAATGACGATGCCTTTTTTGAAATGATTAAAAATAATGCACCACCAGTTGCAGATGATGGCGATACTGAACCAATTGAAGGGGCAACATACAACTTTGGTATAATTACCCAAGGCGATCCAGATGCTGCTGCGGCAGTTGTTGATAGTTTGTTTATGGTAAACGCTAAACTCGAAAAACCACAGGTCTTAAATTATTACGATTACGTAAGTGGTTATGGTAACGCAAGTGGCAAAACAGTTGAATTTTTTGATAGAAGTGACATCTCGTTGGTTTCATACTTTTATAATTTAAAACAATACAATCATATTTTGGCTTTGCTGTTTATTTTTACAGGTGGTAAAGTTTTGTTGACACTTTCTTTTGCAGCAATGCACAGAATAATTATGCTACTTGCAATGATGTTTGTTGAACCAATAACATTATCATTTATGCCACTAGACAAAGGAAACGCGTTTACAGAGTGGCGAAAAAGTTTTGTTTCACACATTATTTCATTATATGTGTTAGTTTTTTCTGTAAATGTGTTTTACATCATCACACCAGTATTTCAAACATTTACTTTCTTTGGAAATGTTATGGAAAAATTATCTTGGGCAGATATGGTTGTGCAATCGGCTTTCATAATTGCTGCACTCATGGCAATACAAAGTTTTGAAGAAATGTTTTCAAAATTCTTAGGTGGAACAAGTATAATGAAATCAGGCGCATCAACTATGGAAGCGTTGACAAATACTGCTAAGACTATCGGTGGTGCCGCAATGGGAGTTGCACATTTAGGTATGCATGCGGCAGGTGCTGTTGGGCATATTGGTGCAGCAGGAATCAAAGTTGGTTTAGCAGGTAAAAACGCAATATCGGCACATCGTACAAAAAGTAAAATGAAAGACTTTGAGAAAGGCGCCGATAAGAGTGATGATCAAATTCGCCGGGATATTGTTAAAAACAGGCAAGAAGCAGCAAAGAAGGAATATAATGAAGACATAGACAAAGCCTTTAAAGACGCAAGAAAAAAGAGTGGCAATCGGAAAATGTCAAAAGAAGATTGGTTAAAGAGTGATGAAGGAATAGCAGCTGTAGAAAAAAATAGACAAAAATTCGGTGGTATGTCTGAAGAAGAATATTCAACAAGTGAAGGTAATCAAATTTCTGAAGCATTAAATACAGGAGTGGCTAAGAACGAAAAAGAGGAAAAGGCATTACGTCAGTTTGATAGTGACATCAATACCCGAAATGAAGAAAGAAGAAAATATGATGAACTAAAAGAGAAACATGATGAACGTGTAAAACGTGCAAAAGCCAGACTGAGTGGAACATGGACTTCTATCAAAAAGACAGGAGGCAGTTTCTTAGGAGGATTAGGAGATGTCGGCAGTATTGCTGGAAGTGGAGGCAAAAAGAAATAACAAAAAAGACTACAAAGGTCAAATCATTTTGAAACTAGCAGAATAAACAAGAAAAAAAGGAGTTCTACTTTTAAAGTAAAACTCTTTTTTATAATTAGTTTCAAAAATTATAGACAGATTAAATACTTTTGAAATAGATAAAAATTTGATAAGTAGTGTATAAAGTGTTTGAATTTTAAGATTAGTGAGTTCTAGTTCTTTTCTTTAATCCGTTTATTAACAAGAAAACTCCAAGCAATATAATTGTTGAAATGCTTATCACCAAAATTAGTGCAAGTGTTGAAACATCATGGCCGAAAAACGACATTTTTACATCAAACCCGCTGGCAATACCATTTATCATTTCTTGTGGCAAAGTTTCTCCCATTCTATTTAAAACATTGTTTAAAAACCCTTGTCTAAACAAAACGGTTGCGTAAGTGCCTGGCAAAAGAGAAACAAAGTATTGCATACCTAGTCCCATTGTGTTAATCGGCATATATGCACCACAAATAAATCCGTATAAGGCAGAAACAAGAGTACAAACTCCACTTACTACTCCTTGGGAATGGGTGAAGGTCCAAATTATATTCGCTAAAATTGTACCAAAAAGCGAGGTTATAATAATCCCAAAAACAATCAATAAAAAATCAACAAAAGTGATATAAAATCCAACACAGGCAAGATAAATTAGCCCGACTATGAGTAAAACAAAAGTAATTATAAATGTAGAAAATAAATTTGCCAACACATAACTTAATTGAAGTGTACTTTTTTTAACTGGCGATACCATAAAGTCTATGTCTGCTCTATTTATTTTATCAATAACCATCATCCCTGAACAAAATGCAACAGTTATACAAGAAGTTGCAAGAACAGATGAGAATAGCCACCCGC
>CALWTH010000054.1 GCA_944384405.1 uncultured Clostridia bacterium | reverse complement strand
GTGAATATTCATAAAAAATCAAATGAATAATTATGCAAAAAACGCTTGCATAATTATAAATTACATTGTATAATAATTCCAAACTGGTTGAATAAATATGCGTGCATAATTATTCATAGACGGCTGATTCCCTTTATTTATAAGGATTGCAGCGTTGAAAGGAGCTACAAAAGTGGCAAGGTCATCACGACAATCTAAGATTTTGGAATTGATATCAACTAGGGAAATTTCATCTCAAGATGAGTTGGTTGCATGTTTAAAAGCGGCAAATTTTGACATCACTCAGGCGACTATTTCAAGAGATATAAAAGAACTTGGACTAATCAAAATTCAAACTCCTGACGGCAAATACAAGTATTCTTTAATGGAATCGACTGACCAAAGTGTTTCAAACAAAAACATATCAATTTTTAGAGAGTCTGTTATTTCCATAAAACCTGCTGGTAACTTATGCGTTATAAAAACAGTCAAGGGACTTGCTAGCGGTATTTGTGCAATAATAGATAAACTTAATGTTGAAGATGTTATGGGTTCAGTTTATGGAGATGATACTGTTATGGTGATAATGCCAACTTCGCTTTCTGCTCAAAAAGCTTCATCAACACTTGAACAATTTATAAGATAGGGATTATGTTACAAAAGTTATTGATAAAAAATTTTGCTATAATTGAAGATACAAGCCTTGAATTTTGTCAAGGCTTCAATGTTTTGATTGGCGAAACAGGTGCTGGAAAAAGTATTGTTTTAGATGCACTAAAATTTGTTCTTGGTGCAAAGGCACAAAGAGAAGATATACGTAATGGCGAAAGTGAATTATTTGTAAAGGCTACCTTTGTTGATATTGGTCAGTCAACAGTTAATAAACTTAAAGAGTTTGACATTGATTGTGATGATGTCTTGCTTATCAGCCGTACATATAATGCTGATGGCAAGTCTTCAGTGAAAGTAAATGGAGAAGTTGTTGGAGTTTCAATGCTTAGAGAAATTGGCGAAACACTTTATGATATGTTTGGTCAACATGATAGTATTGAACTTTTGAATACCAAAAATCACTTGAAACTTTTGGATAGTTATGATAATCAGTGCCTTGTGCAAGACAAGGAAAACATAAAATCGTTGCTTTCAAAACTAAAATTGTTGCAAAATCAAATTAATGAAATTGGTGGGACTGGCGAAGATAGAGAACGTACTTTGGATTTGCTTAAATATCAAATCGATGAGATTAAAAATTCTAATTTAAGTGTAGGAGAAGATGAACAACTTGATAATCAAATATCAAAGCTTTCAAATGCTGAAAAAATTTCTTCTGCACTTAATATTTGCCTTAGCAGTTTAAATTCATGCGAGATATCTAATGCTCTCTCATCAATGACGCCAATTTTGACGTATAGTCCGGAAATTTCTTCTGCTTATGACAGACTTCAAAGCGTTGAAATAGAATTAGAGGACATAACTCAATCTCTGCAAGAAGTTTTAAGTTCGCTTGAATTTTCTGAGCAAGATTTGGACAATTTGGTGCTTAGACAAGAACAGATAAAATCACTAAAAAGAAAATACGGCTCAACCATTGATGAGATTTTGACCTATCTAAAAAATGCGGAAACGAAATATGACAATATTTTAAACGCAGAAAGCACTTTGGCAAAACTTGATGCCGAGAAACAAAAGATTAATAGTGCTCTTTATGATGCAAGTTTGTCGCTGCATGAAAAGAGAATTAAAATTGCAAATACCCTTGAAAAACAAGTTTTTAAACAACTTGCTGATTTAAAAATGGAAAATACAACATTCAAAGCAAGCTTCATGCCTATATCACAAAGTTTGGATAATGTTTATACCATTGATGGACTTGATAAAGTGGAATTTTTGTTTTCTGCAAACAAAGGCGAGGCGGAAAAAAGTTTGTCAAAGACTATATCTGGTGGAGAAATGAGCAGATTTATGCTTGCAATTAAGACAGTTCTTGGCACAAAAGACGATGTGAAAACTCTTGTATTTGATGAAATTGATAGTGGTGTCAGTGGCGAAGTTGGATATAAAGTTGGTGAAAAGTTATATTCACTTTCAACATCATCGCAAGTCATTTGCATAACGCACTTGCCTCAAGTTACGGCTCTTGCGGATAGACATATCTACATTCATAAAGAAGTTGAAAATGGTAAAACAAAAAGTTGTGCAAAGGTGCTGGAAAAAGATGATTTGATTAAATATCTATCAACACTTTTGGGTGGTTATGATAGTGACACATCTAAACTCCATGCAAAAGAACTGCTTGATTTGGCTGGTGCAAAAAAACATGATTTGAATAAATAACAAAAAAGCATATAAACTACCTTATAGATTTTAAAGGTGGTTTTTTTATGGTTAAGAAAATTATACTTAAACTATTTGGTGTGTTATTGGCTGTTTGTTTTGTCATAACTATAAAAAATGTTGATTTTGAAAGCATAGTTGCTTTGTGCGATGACACTCCAATAACACTAGAAACTTTGGATAAGTTAAATAGTGAACATTTACTTGGAGATTTTGTTGATACAAAACTGACCGAAGATATATGGACAACTGGTGGAGTAAAAGAAAAGTCGACATCTTTGGTGGTTAAACTTTTTGGATTTATACCTATAAAAAAGACAACAGTTGTTGTGTGTGATGATGAGTCTGTATATCTAGGTGGAGTGCCACTTGGATTTAGTGTTTCGACAAAGGGAGTTATTGTTGTTGGCTCAAATAGTGTTTTGACTGACGAAGGTAAAAAATCTAATACAGAACTTGAAAATGGTGACATTGTAACAAAGGTAAATGGAATTGATATATTTGATGTTGAAGATATAAAACAACAACTTTCGCAAAGTAATGGCAATGATGTTCAAGTGACATATCTTAGAGACAATAAAGAACACACGTGCAGTCTAACACCAATTTTAGATTCGGAAAGTGGTGAATATAAACTTGGCATCTGGATAAGAAATGATGCACAAGGCATAGGTACTTTGACTTTTGTGACAGAAGATAATGATTTTGGGGCTCTTGGCCACGCAATAACAGACTTTGAAACAGGTGCAACCGTTCCTGTGAGTGATGGGAATATTTATCCTTGTACAATGCTTGGAATAACAAAAGGGAGCAAAGGTAAGGCGGGAGAACTTAGGTGTTTGTTTGTTGAAGGCTCAATGTCCAATGGAACAGTAGAAAAAAATACAACTTGTGGAGTTTTTGGCGATATCAATGAAGATACTACACTTGTTGACAAAAATTTAAGTTGTCCCATCGCATCAAGGCTTGTTGTTAAAGTTGGAAAAGCAAAACTAATAAGTGCAGTGAGTGGAATAAGGGAAGAGTACGATATTGAAATTATAAAGACATACAACCAGCACTCAACAAATGACAAAAGTTTTATTTTTAGAGTTAAAGACGAAAGATTACTGAACTTGACTGGTGGAATTGTTCAAGGAATGAGCGGTTCTCCAATTGTTCAAGACGGCAAGTTAATAGGTGCAGTAACTCATGTATTTTTGTACGATCCAACAAAAGGATATGGGGTATATGCCGACTTTATGCTTGATGAAGTTTCTTGACGAATAATTGGATTTTTTGTGAATAAACATATTATATGAAATCTAAAATGTTTGCAAAAAATGTTTATTCTATGAGATATTCGCTCAAAGAATTTTTTGTTCAAAATAAATTTAAAATAATATTTTGCCTTGTGTTTTGTCTTGTTGGTTTACTAACTGGAATTTTAACAGCTATTAAAATTTTTGGAGTTGACGAAGAGGAGATTTTTGAAAGTTTTAATTTGACATACCAACTTGACGATCTTGAAAAATTTTCTGCTAATTTTTTTGGAAGGTTACTTTCATATACGCTTGTAATAATACTTTTATCTATTTTTGCTTTGCATCCTGCGATGTATGTATTTGGTTGGTGTTTGCTTGCATATAGAACATTTTTGGTGGCTGTTAATTGCATGATGATTTTGCTTTGGTTCAGTTTTAATGGAGTAATAAAAGCTTTACTAATATTGCTACCATGTCAGTTACTTATGCTTGCCGTTATGATTGCCTATTTCTGTTATGTGAGTTATCAAATGAAAAATTGCAAGTATTTAAAGAAAAATAGAATAAAATCAATTTTATATCCTTTTCTTATTTCCTTTCTTTTGCTGACTATTATTAACTTGATTGAAACGACTTTGTTATTTATTTTTAGAAGTAATGTTATACTTGTAATTTAATTTGACAATAAATAGTTTATGAAATATACTTTTATTATGAAATGTAATAGAGCAAAGAAAATTGCAGATATCTTGAAAAAGAAATACAAAGTGGATAATATCGACTATGCCATAGTGGCAGGTTCAGGGCTTTTGGATGCCGTGGTTGACCTTGAAGACATAACCATTGTGCCTTATGATAAAATTAAAATGCCTAAATCGCGTGTTAGTGGACATAGTGGAAAGTTCATATTTGGGAAATATTGCGGAAAAAATGTCGCCGTTGTTTCAAGAGTGCACTACTATGAATATGGGGACATGAGTAAAGTTAGATTGCCTTATGAAGTGCTCTCATATCTTGGCACAAAAAAGGTGATACTTTTAACTGCCTCTGGTGGAATAAACAAGACTTTTAGAGTGGGTGATATAATGCTTATATCTGACCATATAAACTTCACCGGCCAAAATCCTTTAGTTGCGATTGATAACCTTAAATTCACGTCAATGACGAATGCTTATGACAAAGATATGTTTAATAAAATGGCTCAAATTGCCGATGAAAATGATATAAATGTCAGACAGGGTGTTCATATTCAATTTTTGGGGCCAAGTTATGAAACTATGGCTGAGATAGCGTTTGCAAAATCTATTGGTGCAGATAGCGTGTCAATGAGTACTGTTTTTGATTGTATCATATGTAACTATCTTGGAATGAAAGTGGCTGGGATTGCAAGTATTGTCAATGTGTTTGTTGATAATGAAGAAAACTTGGATCACAAAAAAGTGCTCAGTGATGCACAAAAAACTTGTCAAAAAATAAAAATAATCTTATCCGAGTTATTAAAAGAATAAATTTACACATTTTGAAAAAACTACTTCTATAAAGGAGTAGTTTTTTTATGAAAAAGTACTATGTAACAATATTTAGTGTTTTGCTTATCATTGCACTATCAATGTGTGGTGGTGCTATGCCATTGGTTAGTGCAGATAACGACTTTTTAAAAAACGATGCAAAAGCATCTTTGTTGGTTGATTATGAAACTGGGACTGTGCTTTATGAAAACAATAGTAACGCAAGATTCCCAATAGCAAGTATGGTGAAACTTATGACTATACTTTTAACTTATGAAGCCATTGACAATGGTTCACTTGCTTTAGATACAATGATAACCACATCTGAAAACGCCTCAGGCATGGGTGGTTCTCAGGTGTTTATAGATCCATATGTTGAATACAGAGCAGAAGATTTGCTTAAAAGTGTAGTTATGGCATCAGCGAATGATGCAAGTGTTGCTTTGGCTGAGTATATAAGCGGTAGTGAAAGTGCCTTTGTTTCTTTAATGAATAAGCGTGCAAGTGAACTTGGTATGAAAAATACATTGTATGCTAACTGTACAGGGCTTCCTGCTCCTGAGCAATATTCGAGTGCCTATGATTGCTATTTGGTTTTGAAGCAACTCTTAAAACATGAGCATTACCACACTCTAAGCACAATTTGGATGGATAAACTTGTTCATCCATCAGGCAGAGAAACGGAACTTGTCAATACCAATAAGCTCATAAGATATTACGATGGTTGTGACTGTGGCAAAACTGGATCCACATCGGAAGCAGGCTATTGTCTAACAGCATCTTGTATTCGTAATGATTTTAGACTTGTTGCCGTTGTTATTGGTTCAAAAAATGGGCAACAGAGATTTACAGATGTTTCAGCACTTTTTAACTATGGATTTGCAAACTATGAAAACAAAATGATACTTGACAGTCAAACACCTTATTTAACTGATGTTGAAGTAAAATTGTCAAAGCAAAAAACTGTTGATATTTACGCAAAAAAAAGTTTTTATGGGCTTTCACGCAAAGGTAGTAACGATGAATATGAATTCAAATACGAATTAGATGAAATTAAGGCGCCTATAAAAGCAGGTGAAAAAGTTGGTACATTGCTTGTGACAAAACAAGGTCAGGTAGTTAAAGAAATTGATTTGATTGTGAACAGCGATTTACAAAAATTGACATATTTTGATTCAATTAAAAGAATTGCAGAAAATTGGTAAATTAAAGTTGGCTTAGGTTGATGTCTAAGCCAATTTTTTTCTTGCAAATTTCACTTAATGATTGTATAATACATTAGTATGCTATATCAACTTATAGGCTCAGGAATGCCTTTTTGGGAAATACTTGCGTTTATTTTGGCTTACATGATTGCACTTATGTTTTCGTTTTGTGCTCATGAGTTTTCTCATGCCTATGTGGCGTATAAACTAGGTGATCCAACTGCTCGTTCTCTTGGAAGACTTTCTTTGAACCCATTAAAGCACATTGATGGCTTGGGCTTTTTGTGCCTTATTTTGTTTGGATTTGGTTGGGCTAAGCCAGTTGAAATTAATCCTATGTATTTCAAGCACTACAAAAGGGATATGTCTTTAGTATCTATTGCCGGTGTTTCTGCCAATCTAATTTTGGCTTTCATTTTTAGTGGTATTTACTTTTTTGTTAGTCCACTTCTTGTTGATGCACAAAATCTTTTCTTAATATTTTTAGATCTTTTGATTTATTTTATGGTGATTTTAAATTTATCGCTTTTAGTGTTTAATTTATTGCCAATTTATCCACTAGATGGATTCAATTTCATCAAAGCACTAACTAAGCCCAACAATTCTTTTGTGAACTTTATGCTAAGATATGGAACAATAGTGCTTTTGATATTTTTGATAACTCCAATATTTGATTACATCTACTATTATGTAACAAATGGACTTTTGTGGGTGTTTAGTTTATTTTGGGGGTTATTTGTATGACGGAAGAAGAAATGATAAAAAATGAAATTCAAGATGAAGCTTTAATTGACCAAGATGACAACAGCAAAGTTTACAAAGTGCACCTTGAAAACTTTGAAGGCCCACTAGATTTATTATTACAAATTATCAAAGATAATAAGATGGACATTGAAACTGTCAAACTTGCAGATTTGACCGAACAATACCTGGAATATCTTGATGAGATACAAACTCTTGATATGGAAAACGCAAGTGAATTCATCGAAATTGCAGCACAGCTTATTGAGATTAAATCAAGGACACTACTTCCACCAGAAGAAGAGGAAGAAACTGAAGATGACCCTGAAGTCAATCTTTTGGCACGATTAAAAGAATTGAAATTGTTTCGAGAGGCAAGCGAAAAGTTGGCAAAAGATGAAGATCTTGACAAACTTTACAAAAAGCCAGACAAGATGGCAGGCAATGTCAGGATTGTACTAAAAGATATGTCACTTGATTTAATGCTTGATGCGTTTGCTAAAATGATGGCAACTGTTCCTAAAAAAATTGTTGAAGTTGAATCTAAACAAATTGTAAAAGACAGGTTCACAGTTGCCGAAAAAATTATTTCAATCAAAAACATAATTCGTGAAAAGAAGATGATTAAGTTTACAGATTTGTTTGATGCTGACCTTACAAAAAGTGAACTTATAAATACTTTTTTAGCACTGCTTGAATTATTGAAACTACAAATTATCAAAGCACAGCAATCTGAAATTTTTGGTGAAATTGACATAATTGCTAATGAAGAAGGAATAGATAAGGAGATAAAAATAGATGAACAACTTGAAGGAAATTATTAAAGCCATTTTATTTGTTTCTGGAGAAGGTGTTGAAAAAAGTGCTATTACTGAAAAGTTACAAGTAACAGAGAAACAACTAAATACTGCTGTTGAACAGTTAAAACAGGAATTGAACAATGATAGTGGCATACACCTTATTGAATATAAAAACAAAATTCAACTATGTTCAAATCCAGATTATGCAGAACTAATTTCAACTGTATTAAATCCTATTCGCGAAAAAGCACTTACAAAAGCAGCACTTGAAACTGTTGCAATTATTGCATATAAACAACCAATTACCAAACTTGAAATTGAAGAGATAAGAAAAATAAATTCTGCAGATTATGCAATACAAGTGCTGTTGGACAATCATATGATTGAAATTGTTGGAAGAAAAGACGCAGTGGGTAAGCCATATATGTTTGGTACTACTGATGAATTTTTGAAACGTTTTGATTTGAAAGATTTGAGTGATTTGCCAGACTATGAACAATTACTTGAAAGGATTGAAGTCATCAGAAATGAGACATATGATAATCAGCTTTCAAGTGACGGACTTTACAGAAATTATGAAGTGCCCCAAGAAGAGGAAGTTCCAGACTTTTTGAAAGACGAAAAAGATATTCAAAAATTAAAAGCGCAAGACAATGCAATGCTTGACAAAATTGATGAAATTCTTAAAGAGAACAACATTCAAAAGATGGATTTCTCGCCAAAGCCAGAAGAGAGTGCAAGCTAACATTTTTTGATAGTATAAATTTTAAAATTAAACAAACAATAGTGATATGGAAAGTTTATATTTTCTAATACCACTATTTTTTATTATAATCTGTGTTTTTCCGCTTTCAATAAGAGTTAAACTTGCATCAGATTTAAACAAAAAACAAGCCATAATGAGCATATTTTTGTGGAAAATAAAAATTATAATTTTAAAGATATATGTTAAAGATAAAAAACTATATCTTCTCACAAAACGCAAGAAAAAAGAAATTGAAATAAAACTTTCTATTAAAGAAATTTACTTTGTTGAAAGTATTGGCGAAAACTTAAAAGACAAAACAACTCTTAGAAAAGTAAATTTTTATGGCAAAGTCGGACTAATTGATGCGAAAAACACAGCAGTAACTACGGGAAGTATTTTGATAGTCTTAAAAAGCCTATTTGCTTATCTAAAAAATTACAAGCCGACTTGTTCAATGAGTGCCACTATTCAACCTTGCTATGAAGATTCAGTGTTTGTTTTATGTGCCTATGTAAGTTTTACAATTACCATATTTGATCTTTTGTTTAGTTTAATAATTTCATTGTTTAGTTTAAGGAGTAAAGCATATGGAAAACAATCAAAATTATCTTGAAGAACTTATCAATTCCTCTATTGAAAAAATAAGAAATTTGGCAGAAGCAAATACAATAATAGGTGATCCTATTGTCAGCCCAACTGGTAAAATAATTATTCCAGTTAGCAAAGTGTCTGTTGGTTTTGTTGTGGGTGGTGGACAATACAACTCCATTAATAAAAAAGCACCGTATCCACTCGCAGGGGGAAGCGGTGGTGGACTGTCAGTTACTCCTATTGGATTTATAGTTGAAGATGGCGAAGAAGTTAAATTTGTTGATGTTGAAGATAAGAGTGCTTATCAGACTGTTCTCAACTTAGCAAATGTACTTATTGATAAACTAGATAAAAAAGGTGTTCAAAATGAAAAATAAATTGTCGTGTTTTTTGTTGTTATGTTTATTTATGTTTATTTTTGTGCCTATAGACACAACTTTAAATGAACAAGTGTACGCTGAAACAAGTGCACAGGCAATGGTCGTTATTGAAGCAAACTCAAACAGGGTTCTTATGTCAAAAAATGAAAATGTGCAAAGAGCGAATGCTAGCACCACTAAAATTGCAACTTTTTTAACAGTACTTAAAAATTGTGACAATTATGATGAAATTGTGGAAGTGGACGATAGGGCAATAGGAATTGAAGGAACGTCAATTTATTTAAAGAAAGGCGAAAAACTAACGGTAAGACAACTTTTGTATGGAATGATGCTAGTGTCAGGTAATGATGCTGCAACTGCACTTGCGCTTCATATCAGTCCTTCAGTACAAGAATTTGCACAGCTTATGACAAATGAGGCAAAAGCATGTGGTGCACTTAACACAACATTCAAAAACCCACATGGGCTAGATGAAGAAGGACACAAAACTACGGCTTATGACCTTGTTCAAATAACTAGAGAATGCTATAAATATCCTATTTTTGAAGAAATTGTCACAACTCAAAATACCAAAATTCCAAATGGTGAAGGCGGTTATATATATTTAAAAAACAAAAACAAATTGCTTTGGTCATTTGATGGTTGTAATGGCGTGAAAACTGGTTTTACAGATGATGCAGGTAGATGTCTTGTAAGCAGTGCTAAACGTCAAAATATGCACTTGATTTGCGTTGTTTTGTCATGTGGTCCGATGTTTGAAGAAAGTGCAAGTATGCTCTCAGATTGTTTTTCTAAATACCATATGGCAAATATTTTACCACCATATAATTATATAAAAAGCATACCGCTGCAAAATAGTGACAAGCCAGAAGTCAAAGTTTACACGCAAAGAGGATTTTCATATCCACTTTCAAACGAAGAAGAACAAAAAATAAAAGTTGAAGTTATTATCGATGACTACTTAACGGCACCACTTGAAAAAGAACAAGTTGTGGGTGAAATAAAAATATATTTTGATAATCACTTGCTATTTTCTGAAAAAATATATACTATGGAAGAGGTTAAATCTAATAAGATGATTGACACAATCAAAAGAATTTTAGAAAATTGGTGATTATGAGAATTAACAAATACATTGCACTCTGCGGAGTTGCTTCAAGACGAAAAAGTGAAAATTTTGTTACAAGTGGCAAAGTTAAAGTAAATGGAAAAATTGTCACTTCACTGTCAACTAACATTGACATAAATAAAGATAAAGTTGAAATAGAAGGCAAGGTATTATCCCTGCCTTCTAATTATGTTTATTATAAGTTAAACAAGCCAAAAGGATATTTATGTAGCAGAGAAGATAGCACAAACAGAAAGACAATTTATGATTTAGTAAAAAGTGATATGCGCCTATTTTCAATAGGAAGGCTTGACTATGACACAGAAGGGTTAATTTTGCTAACAAATGATGGTGATATTGCACAGAAAATATCACATCCGAAAAACAAAATTGAAAAAGAGTACATAGTTAAAATTGAAGGTAATATAGCGGAAAGTGAATTGGCTGTTCTTAGAAATGGTGTGATAGAAAATGGTGTCAGGTTACCTAAGGCAAAAGTTAGCGTTGTTGAACAAAAATCAAATACAACAAAACTTAGCGTTATTATTCATGAGGGCAAGAATAGACAAATAAGGCGAATGTTTGAATGTATAGGCAAAAACATTATATTATTAAAAAGGGTTAGGATCGGAGAGATAAAACTCGGCGGATTAACAAGAGGCATGTATAAACAATTAAACGAATATGAACTATCATGGCTTTTTAGCAATATGGAGGAAATATGATTATAGCGATAGACGGACCAGCTGGGTCAGGAAAATCTACTTTGGCAGTGCTTGTTGCTGAAAAATTAAAAATTCATCCTTTTAATACTGGAATGATTTTTCGTGCAATAGCATATTTTTTGAATAAAAAGGGAGTAGATATTCAAGACGAAGAAAAAATAGCCAAAATTTTACAAAGTTGTGATATTTTAGTTACTTTTGAAAATGGTCAACAAAAAGTTTACATTGACAAAGAAGATATTTCAAATTATGTGTCTTTGCCTAGTGTTGCACATTTAGCGTCTGAATATTCAAAGTTAAATGTCGTTCGTGAAAAAGTAAAACAAATTCAACGCAAATTTGCAAAAATATATGATTTGGTTGTTGAAGGTAGAGATATAGGAACAGAAATTTTTCCAGACGCCGATTATAAATTTTTTGTAATTGCAGACATTGATACACGCGCAATGCGCAGATATGAAACATTAAAAAATACGATGTCAAACGTTGATTTAAACAAAATAAAAGAAGATTTAAAAAAGCGAGATTATGAGGACAGTCATAGAGAAATTAGTCCACTTAGAAAAGCAGATGATGCTATTGTGATTGACACAACAAATGACACAGTACCTCAAAGTTTGGATAAAATATTAAGTTTTATAAGGAGATAAAATGTTCTTTTGGTTAATGAAGATTATAGCCTATATACCATTTTGGCTTTTATATCCAACAAGAGTAAAAAAATTTGCCAAAATCCCAAAAGGCAAATGTGTCTTTGTTATTAATCACAGGAGTAACATTGACCCACTTATTATGCTAAATATGTTTTGGCGCGAACAACACATTGTTGCAAAAAAAGAACTTTACAAAAATTGTTTTTTAAGGGCAATTTTGAAAGGTATGAAAACTATACCTATTGACAGAGAAAAAGTTGAAATTTCGACCATCAAACAGTGTTTGAAAGTTTTAAAAAACGGAAAAATTTTAAGCATTTTCCCTGAGGGAACAAGGAATAAAACAGACAAAGTGCTTGGCGAAATAAAAGAAGGTGCGGGACTTTTGTCAATCAAAGGCGATGCAGAGATTGTACCTATTTGGATAAAGAAAAAACCAAAGCCATTTTGTTTGAACACTATTTATGTTGGTGAGTCTTTCAAATTGACAAAAGACCAACTAAAAGATAGTACACAAATAATAAAGCAAAATTTGTTGGCACTGCATGAACAAACAATCAAGAAAAAATAATTTCATTTAGTGGACTTTATTTGTGAATACTGCTAAATTATAATCAGGAGTAACGATGGAAGAAGTTAAATTTAATTTGAACGAAATAGATAAGACATTTGCCAGATACAAAAAAGATGATATTTATGATGGTGTTGTCATATTAAAAAGAGATGATGGCGTTATATTCAATATAGGTGGCAAAAGTGACGCTTTCATTGATAAAAATGATTTTGATGATTATGATTCAGTTAAAGTTGGAGATAGGTTCAAAGTTGCAATACTTGGCACCAAGACAGAAGATGGAATGGTATGTGTTTCAAAAAAAATTGCCGATCAAATCATCATAGGCTCGACAACTGCAGAAAAGTTAAGATTTGGCTCAGAAGTGTCGTTTTATGTTACTGGAATAAAAGATGGGGATCTTGTTTCCAAACTTGGTGTTTATGATTTAATTGTTCCACATGATGAAATTGACACGAGGCCAAGACATTTAAGTTATTATTTAAACAAACAATTAAAAGGCATAGTCACTGAAATCAACCGTGATGATAAACAAATTGTGTGTTCTGTGAAAATGTTAAAAGAACAACTGCAAGAGTCACTAGAAAATCAGTTTTGGAGTAGTATATTCATAAACAAAGTTGTTGATGGCGTGGTTGAAAAAATTATGCCATATGGCGCTTTTGTTAAAGTTGATGGAATTTCATGCTTTATCCATATTTCAGATATTGCTTATGAAAGAGTTGAAAACGTTGAAGATTACTTAAAAGTTGGCCAAACTTATAAGTTTAGAGTTATAAAAATTGACAAGTTGAATCATAAAGTTTCACTTGGATTAAAACAACTAGCAGAAAACCCAAGAAAAACACTTTTAAAAAAATTAGCAGTTGGAGAAAAATATTCGGGCACTGTTGTCAAAATCCTTGCTTTTGGTGCAATAATTAAATTAGACAATATGAATATCTCTGGACTTTTGCATGTTTCTGATGCAACTTCATCAAACAACAAGAGAATTTATGAAATAGTAAAACTTGGTCAAAAAGTTAAAGTTGAAATAAAAAACATTGACATAGAAAAAGATAGGATTAGTTTTAAACTGTAAAAACAAAATAGAATAAAAAAAGGAACTTTGCAAAAATAGTAAAGTTCCTTTTATGTTGTTTAGAAAATAATGAATTAAACTATTATTCGTCAAGTTTCTTTTCAACATCTTCTATTTGGTCCTGAAGTTTTTTGATTTCAAGTTTTCTATTCAATGAATCAAGTTTTTTCTTTAATTGTATTTCATCATCAAGGTTTGGAGCTGGGGAAGTCGAGTCAAGAGTTATCGTAGTTTTTCTGCTAAGTCCAGTTAATTTTAACCCTACAATAAAGTAAATTACTTGAAAAACCTCAACACCTAAGATTAGACCTATTGGCAAAAGGTATGCAAGATAATCAACAATGTTTATATTGGACATTCCGACATATATTCCTAGGGCAATAGTTGCTAAAAAAGTTAAGAGTATAATAGCATAATAAAATTTTGCTAATGTGTATTTACCATCAAGTTTTTTTGTTGTTACAATATCACATAAAGATAATAATAGGAGAATTCCTGCAAGAGTTGTGAGTGTTATGTCAAGCCATTGCACAATGGAATTTTGTAAGTACAATCTCCTAGCAGAAAGGAATATTGCAGTTACCAAGCATATAAATGTTATCACGACCATTGTTCTGTAAATCAACGATAAAAGCATTCTTTTTTGTTTGTTATCCATAAGCACCTCGCTTATTATTATGATACATTATGCTGATAAAAAAGTCAAGATTGTAAAAACACTTGCACATGAGCAATAAATAAGATATATTAACTTTGTTAGGAGAGAATATGAAAGTAGCAATCATAACAGGTTCATCAAAGGGAATAGGTAAAGACATAGCAAAAGTTTTTGCAAGTCAAGGTTATGGGGTTGTTGTTTGTTACAATAAGTCAAAGCAATATGCTGAAAATCTGTGTGATGAAATTTTAAAAAATGGCGGCAACGCCATCTGTACAAAAGTTGATGTAACAAATGTTGATGAAATTAAAAATATGTTAAACTATACAATCGAGTGTTTCGGACATATAGATGTTGTTATAAATAACGCAGGCATAGCCCACAAAGCACTTTTGATTGATGAAGACTTATCCATGATAGACAGTTTAATTGATACCAATTTAAAAGGCACAATATATGTTACAAAGTGCGCATTGCCATATCTATTAAAAAATGGTAAGGGCAAAATTATTAACATATCATCAATTTGGGGAAAAGAAGGTGCTTCATGTGAATCAGTCTATTCTGCTTCGAAAGCGGGAATAATTGGCTTTACACGCTCAATAGCAAAAGAATATGCATATAATAATATAACTGCAAACTGCATTTGTCCTGGTGTTGTTGATACTGATATGAATAAAAATTTGTCAAAACAAGAACTTGATGACCTTATTGAAAATATTCCTACAAAACGTATGATAAAAGGTGAGGAAATAGGCAATCTTGCACTATTTTTGGCAGAACAAACTGGCGATTGTATAACAGGGCAGAGCATAGTCATTGATGGTGGATTTTTGTTATAATTTGTTTGTTTAAAATTAAATAAAAAATAGCCACAAACACAAAGTTTATGACTATTTTTTTTGAAAAAAGAAGATGCATGGAGCTGATAGCCGGAATCGAACCGGCGACCTATTGATTACGAATCAATTGCTCTACCGACTGAGCCATATCAGCAACATAACTATTATATAATATTTCATTAATTTATTAAAATGTTTTTTTAAAATAATTTTATATTTTTCTAATAATTGCAACAACTTTTCCAATGACGCTGATGTTTTTGCCTTCAATTGGTTTATATAGGGCGTTTGCTGGGTGTAAAGATATCTTGTCTTTAGTTTTATAAAAATATTTTACTGTTGCCTTGTCTTCAACCATGGCGACAGCAATTTCACCATTTTCAACAGTGTTTTGTGAGTGTACAATTGCCAAATCTCCATCATTAATTCCGGCATCTATCATGCTATCGCCTCTTACTTTTAGTGCAAAAAGAAGGCTATCATCATAATTGCCAATAAGGGAAGAGGAGATTACAAGACGATCTTCAATATTCTGCTCAGCGAGTATTGGTTGACCAGCAGCAACTCTTCCTACAACTGGAAAATTTACAGTTGGAATTTCCTGTTTAACTAAATCAATACTTCTACTTTTAAATCCTGATTTTTTAATGTATCCAGATAGTTCAAGCCTGTCAAGATATTTTTTTACCGAATTTATTGATTTTAAATTGACATTGGCTGAAATTTCGCGATATGTTGGTGGATATCCAGAATTTTTGGTGTATTCTTCAATAAAAGTTAAAATATCTTGCATTTTTTGTTCTGACTTTTTCATTTTTAATCCTTTTCAAAAGTATGATATCAAAAACTTTTGTAAAAGTCAAACATTTGTTCTATTTTTGTTATCTTAATTTTACTTTATTGGCGACGCTTCGTCTAATATCTTCGCTCATCGCTGCGTAATGTTTTTTAGTCGTATTGACATCTTTATGTCCCAAAACTTCTGCCACAACATATATATCTCCAGTTTCGCGATATAAGTTAGTGCCGTAAGTACTTCTTAATTTGTGAGGAGATATTTTTTTAAGTGGGGAAGCGATTTTGCTATATTTTTTAACCAAATTTTCAACCGCTCGGGTGGTGATTCGTTTCTTTTGAAGGGAAACAAACAGGGCATTTTCTTTGCTGTTTTCAAGCCAAATTGCTCTATCTTCGAGCCACTTTAAAAGTGCATCTTTTACTTCATCAGAAAAATACAAAATCACTTGATTTCCGCCTTTACGAGTGACTTTAAAAGAGTTGTTATCAAAATCAACATCATTGATATTTATTCCAACACATTCGCTAACACGTATACCAGTTCCAAGGAACAAACTAAGTATTGCCACATCTCTTGATCTTGTGTGTTTGTTATAGGCTTGCTGTCTTTTTGTCATATGGTCAGGACAATCTGCCTCATTGATAAGCTTTGCTACTTCATCAACTTCAAGGCGAATGATGTCTTTACTATGTATTTTAGGAGTGTCAACTTTGGCTGAAACATCACTTTTTATATTGTCATTTTTAAAATTGTATTTAAAAAAAGATTTTATTGTTGAAATTTTTCGTGCTTTTCCTTTTTCACCATTATGGTAGGTTTTTCCATTATATTCGTAATATGTGAGATAACTCAAATACATTTCTATGTCGCGCGTTTTTAAACTTTCTAAGTCGGCAAAAGTAATATCTTTTACATTTTTCCTAAAAACATTTTTTGCCAAATAATCAAAAAAAATTTCTAAATCTTTGCTGTAATTTAATCTAGTTAATGGCGAAGTATAATTTTCTATTGATAAGAAAAAGTTTAAGCAATAGTCAGGAAGTTTTTCAAGACTTTTGCTAATTCCATTTTGACATTTTAATTCACGTTCTCTAACAAAATCGCTCATACCAACATTTTAGCAAAACAAAAACAAGTTGTAAATAAATAATTGACTAATAGTTTAATTTAAGTTTATTATAATAATATGAAAAATCAAGTTTTTTCTTTTGATAAAACATATATTGAAACTTTTGCAAAGGGCATAAATTATAATTATGTGAAAAATGCATATAGTATTTTTCTTGATATATTAGATGAAACAATGAAGACAATTACCAAAACTCGTCCAGTTGTGACAGATTATAATTGCCAAATTGTCAATGAATGTTTAACCGATTCGCAAATACAAAATTCAACTCTTGATATTTTTATGAATATAAAATCACCACAATTAGAACTTGGTTTAATTAAATTAAACAAAAACTATTTAAAAAAATTTTTTAATAAAATAAAATTAGCATGGTATAGCACTAAGGCTCAAAAGCAAAAACGTAGGTGGTGGAATAGAAAAAAGAGAACAAAAGGTGACAAAAAATACGAAAATACAACAATAACAAACTATACATTTCAAAAATTTAAAGAAGAATTGATGTACGAACTTGCAAAAAGATTTACTGCAAAAACTACATTGTATGTGTCAAATTATGGTTTAATTGTTTTTTGTAGTGAAGATTTAGGTATGGATATTAATTTATATATATGTTTTTCTAACGGAGAAAAATTTACGCTTTTCAATGAAACTACAATGAATTTGATACATGTTGATTTTAAAGATAGAGAAAAAAATATTGTCGCAAAAATATCAAGCACAAATGACAATTTCATTAAAGCACTTAGAATTTTCAATGGTTTATATAAAAATATAAATTCAAGGTCACTAAATCAAATTTTGATTGAAAGCATTTTGTATAATTGTCCAAATGAATTATTTGAAGATAATGTTTATGATATGTTCATAAAACTTATAAATTTTATAAATGTAAGTGCTATGCAAACTTTTAAATCAATAACAGATAATGAAACTTTAATTAACAAAAATAATTTAATAACTCAAAATGATATATATGAATTTGTGAATTTTTTAAAGAATTTGGCAAAATTGCTATAATTTGTGATATTATTAGCCTTATTATTCGCAAAAGTTGTCTTTTGCGAATAGTTTAGTAAAATCAAAAAGTGTTTTTTTACCCCTCCCTTTTTCACATCGCTTTAATTAAAACAACTGTAAAGTAAATGAATAATCCTTTATTTGCTTTTTTATTGTCTTATAATTTGGCATAAATTTTGCAACTGTATTCCAAAATTTTTTACTATGGTTGAGATACAATAGATGCGATAGTTCGTGTATGCAAACATAGTTTATACAATCTTCTGGGAGCATTATTAGGCGAAAATTAAGCCTAATTCGTTTTTCATTGTCGCAACTACCCCATTTTTTGCGTGCTTGTGTCAAAAAAAACTTGCTATATGACAGTTTCATAACTCTTGCCCAGTGATTTAGCCTTGTTTCAAGTGTTTCCTCTGCCCTTTTCTTTAACCATTTTTTTAAACTTGACACCATATCTTTACGGTATTTTATTTGTTCTACGTCACCTATTTTGATATTTTTATCATCATATGTGATATCATAAGCAACGCCACTAAGTAATAACTTTTTATAGTTAATAAAATCAACATTTTTTAAATTGTCATCGTTTATTTTTTTTATATGAGTCAATATCCAATTTCTTTTTTCTGAAATGAGTTGTTTTATCTTTGTTTCTGGATAGTTTAATGGGCAAAAAACAGTGATTATTCCCTGATTGTCAATTTTTATTGCGACACTTTTTCGCCTACTTCTTTTTATATATATTTTATTTGTCATGGTATCATAATACAACATTTTGAGGTACTATGCAAGTTTATAATACAGTACTATGCAAAAACATAATACCTTTAAAATATTGACATTGAGAGTGATTAAGGGTTATAATAATGTCGAAAAGGAAATTTATATGGCGAAAGAAGAAATACCTCGTGGACAGTTGTCTAACATCATACTTTCTACTCTTTTTGATAACGATAAATATGGTTATGAAATAATTGAAATTGTGAAACAACAAACTGACGGAAAAGTTGTCATTAAGCAACCTACCCTTTATAGCAGTTTGCGCCGTATGGAAGAACAAGGGCTCATAACATCTTATTGGCGTGATAGCGAAATTGGTGGAAGGCGTCACTATTATTCTATTACTGATTATGGTAAAAAATATGCAGAAAAATGGCAATCTGACCTTAACGAGTTTTTGTTATCATTAAAAAATATTCCAAATACTGCTACTATTAGTCAAACAACAGTTCTTCAGCAACAAAACCTTGTTGACCTTGCGAACACAAAACAGGAGAAAAAAGAGGAAGTAACTCAAAAGCCAAATCAAGATAAAGCTTTTGTTCAGTATGACCTTTTCACCTCTCCTACTCTTATTTCAGAGCCATCAAATGAAATTTTTGATTCAATAAAAAAGTTGCGTGCAGAAGCAGATGATGAATATTCTCAGGCAAATGTTGATAAAAATGATAAAATTGAAATTCTTTCAAGTTTAAGAAATTCAAATTCACCTGTTCAAGAAGACATCACAACAAACTATGTTGCAAAAAGTTATAATGTTAATCAAAATTCCGATGTTAAAAAAGCGTTTTTTGATTTAACAAAAAACAACAAAAGTTTTGCTAGTGCTCTTCGTGATAATGAAGTTGAAACAAAAGTAAATGATGAAATTGAAATTAAAAATCATATTGATGAAGACAAATATGTTTATGAAGATAATAAATCAACTGAAACTAATACGAATTTAGTGACAGACATACAAACGCCTATTAGTAAAACTGATGTTATACATAGTGATGATAGTAGCGATGATAAATCTATAAATACCACTTATCAAGATACCACTTATCAAGAAACAATTTATCAAACAACCAAGTTTGACAATGATGATGTTAGTTTCGTTGACTTAAATCCAGAAAATGTTGAAAAGCAAATTTCTGTAAGTCAACATAGTGATGACACTATAAATCAAAATAATTCAGAGCAAAACAATATAAGTGAAACTTCCACTTTTAATCAGAATGTTACAAATCGTGAAGCAATAAAAAATGACGATGACAAGAAAACAGTTGATGATGCAGTATATATCACATCGACACCAGAAGAAATCAATATTCCAAAAGTTAAAAGAATTACTTCTGAAAGATTTGAAAAAATTACAAGGAACTATACATCTTTCTTGGATGAAAAATTAAAAAAAGAAAAAGAAGATGAGCAAACTACATATCGAAGTGAAGTATTAGAACAACATCAAAAACAAGAAATTGAACAACCACAGCAAGAAGAACAAGAGTTTGATAATGAATATAAATACCAAGAGCAACAAATTAACAATTTGCAAGATCTAGCAAAATATTATAAAAACAACAATTTAAAGTTTGCTGTTTACTCTAACAATAAAAACACTAATATGAAAAGGTATGTTAAGATAAACTGGCTAAACTGCTTATCCTTCAGCATACTCACCTGCCTATCAATGGTTATATCACTTGTTATGTTTTTAATTTTAAAAACAGCACAGCCAAAATGGAATTTTCTATATATTTTAATACCTTTACTGTTTGTAGCTATTGATGTATTTTATATATATAAGTATTATAGAGCAAAGAAAACATTGACGCTAACATCAAATGTGCTAAATTATAATTGGATATATCAGTTGACATTGTGTATTGTAACAATACTGGTTTTGTGTTCAGTTAATGTACTTGCTGGATTAAACATTGAAAATGTGTATAGTTATTTAACAACGCTTTTATATCTTAGTGTAATTTCAGTGCTATATCCTTTGTGGTCTTTAATCAATTATGTAATTATAAAAGTTATAAATTATAAAAATAGTAAATAAAAAAACGGAACAAATAACTTCCGTTTTTTATTTGTGTTATTTTGCAATTTCTTGAAATCTACTTTCACGAATTACATTAACTTTAATTTGTCCTGGATATTCCATCTCATCTTCAATTTTCTTTGCAATATCTTTTGCTAAAAACATTGCATCGGCATCAGATACGGCATCAGGTTTTACTATTATTCTAACTTCTCTGCCCGCCTGAATTGCATAAGACTTCTCAACTCCATTAAATGAGTTGGCAATTTCTTCAAGTTTTTCAAGACGTTTAACATATGCATCAAGAGTTTCGCGACGTGCCCCTGGTCTTGAACTTGATATTGCATCAGCTACTTGCACAAGTATTGCTTCAACACTATGAAATTCAACGCCAAAATGGTGCGCTTCAATACAGTGAATAACTTCTGGAGATTCTTTATACTTTTTAGCCAGGTCAACGCCTATTGTAACATGCGTGCCTTCCATTTCATGATCAAGAGCTTTTCCTATATCATGAAGAAGTCCACCACGTCTAGCGATTTTTGCATCAGCACCAATCTCTTCTGCCAAAAGTCCGGCAAGATAACACGTTTCAAGACTGTGCTTCAAGACATTTTGACCATAGCTTGTCCTATATTTAAGTCTGCCAAGCACTTTTACAAGTTCTGGGTGCATATTGTATATCCCAGCATCTTCAACTGCTTTTTCGCCTGCTTCTTTTATACTCTGTTCAACATCTTTTTGAACTTTTTGAACAATTTCTTCAATTCTTGTTGGATGAATTCGACCATCAAGTATAAGTTTTTCAAGTGCAAGTCTTGCTACTTCTCTCCTTATTGGATCAAAGCATGAAACAGTGATTACTTCTGGCGTGTCGTCAACAATGAGATCAACCCCTGTTGCATTTTCAATAGCACGTATATTCCTTCCTTCACGACCTATAATTCGCCCTTTCATATCATCATTTGGTATTGCGACAGATGTTACAGTTACATCGCTTGTGACATCTGTTGCACATTTTTGAATAGCTAAACTTACTATGTTTTGAGCTTTTTTGACTGCTTCATTTGTTGCATTTTCTTCAATGGTTTTAACTTGCTTATAAGCGTCTTTACGAGCTTCTTCAACCATGGAATTAACAAGAATATCTTTTGCTTCTTCGCGTTTTAGTGATGCAACTTTTTCAAGTTGTTCAATCATGTCTTTCTTTATCTGTTCTTGCTTTTGAAGTTCATCATCAACTTTTAGCAACTTGTCATCAAGAACTTTCTTTTGATTTTCCAAATCTTCTTGTTTTTTGTCGAGATTTAGGTCTTTTTTGTCAATGAAATCTTCTTTTTGAGAAAGTCTATCTTCGGTGCGTTGAAGTTCAAGTCTTCTGTCTTTAACTTCTTTGTCAAATTCAAGTCGCTGTTTATGAATTTCTTCTTTTGCTTCTAATATTGCTTCTTTTTTTACCGTTTTGGCTTCAGCATAAGCTTCTTCCAATATTTTTACAGCTTTTTGTTTGCCTCTTGCCATTTTTTTTGTGTTGATTAAATATGTGGCAAAATAGCCACCAACAACACCAACAATTAAAGCTCCTATACCGATAAAAACAGAAACAATTGTACTAACTGCACATAGTGCACTAATAAAATTGTTCATTATATTTACCTCATCTATATTTTCGACTAAATTTATCGCTAATTTTAATCTACAATAACATTGTAATTTACTTTAAGCGTTGTTGTCAAACAATATTTCAAATTTCTAAAATTTCAATTTCGCTTAGTGCTTCTTCAATAAGATTATCAATATCAAGTTTATTTTCTTCAGCAATCACTTTTTCAAGTTTAGGTTTTATTATAGGATTTTTTGGTAAAAACACGGTACAACAATCTTCATATGGCAAAATTGAAGTTTCGAATGTACCAATTTTTTCTGCAATTTTTGTTATATCTTGTTTGTCAAAACCGATTAGTGGTCTAAAAATTGGAAACTCTGTTTGTGCAAAGTTTGTAACTGTTATACTTTCAACAGTTTGACTTGCAACTTGACCAAGATTTTCACCTGTTATTATTGCTTTCAAATTATCTTGTTTACATATTTTTGCTGAAATTCTCATCATTATTCTACGCATGATTGTAATCATATATTCAGGTGCTGCATGTTTATGGATTTCTTCTTGAATGTGTGTAAACTTACACATATAAAGTCTTATGTGTCCAACATATTCTGTTAGTTTCTGTGCAAGTGTGATAACTTTTTGTTTGGCTTGCTCACTTGTGTATGGAAAACTATAAAAATGCACTGCCGACAAACTTAGTCCTCTCCTTGCAATCATATAACCTGCTACTGGACTATCTATTCCTCCGCTAAGAAGGAGCAGTCCCCTTCCTGCCGTTGAAAGTGGCATCCCACCTTGACATTTTATTTTATCAGTTGAAATGTACGTCTTTTTATTTTCTCGAATATCGACAACAACTTCTGTTTGGTAGTTTTTTAAATCAACTTTTAAATTTTTATTGTTTTTTAATAAAATACCACCTAGTTGTTGTTCAAAAATGTTTGATTTTGTCGGAAAATCTTTATCTGCACGATTGACAGATACCCTAAACGTATTTGATTCAAGATTTAAAGATGAAATATACTCTTCAATTTTTTGCTTGTCACTATCAATTTCCACAGCTTTTGAAAGTGAAACTAGCCCAAATACTTTTGTGAGTTTGTTTATTATTTGTGGCTCAGTTGTAATATCATAATCTTTAACAAAATATCTTCCACTGCTTTTGACGACAACGCAAGGTATATTTTTTAACGCTTGTTTTATGTTTGAAATAAGAGTTTTTTCAAAATATCCTCTATTTTTGCCTTTTAAATATAATTCTCCGAAACGAAGCAATATAACATTGTTCATAAATTACCTCAATTTATCTATTAGTTGTAAATAGCATTGTTTTAGTGTTTTTGAAGCTTGCTCTACTTCTTCTATTGTGTTAAATTTTGAAAAACTAATTCTGACACAACCTTTTACAATATTATCAGGTATTGACATAGCACTTAATACTCTATTGCCTTTACTATGACTTGAACAAGCACTTCCGGTGCTCATATAAATCTCATGTTGCTCCATCATATGCACAAGTGTTTCTCCATTTACTCCACGAAAACATACACTTAGAATATATGGTGAATAGTTTTGACATTGATTTAATCTTATTGCAATGTCACCAAGATTTGAAATAAAACTTTCTCTAAGATGTTTTACATAATCAAAATTTTGTTTTATGTTGCCAATTTCGTCTATAGCAGTACCAAAAGCCATTATTGCTGGTACATTTTCAGTTCCTGATCGTAGGTTGTCCTGTTGTCCACCACCAAAAATCTGAGGCTTTAAGTGAATACCTTTTTTAAAATATAGTGCTGCCACACCTTTTGGACCATTAATCTTGTGCGAACTTATTGTATACATATCAACGCCAAGGTAACTTAAATTGACATTTATTTTTGCAAAAGCTTGAACCCCATCAGCATGGAATATCGCATGTTTGCATTTTTTATTTCTTAACTCATTTATTCTTTTTAAGTCGTTAATTGCACCTGTTTCGTTGCTAACATGAATGATAGAGATTAAGTCAGTATTTTCATCTAAAATGTTTTCAAGTTGCTCATAATCCACTTCTCCGCTCTGGCTCAAAGGGCAATATTCAACCTTTACTCCTTTTGCTTCCAAAACTTTGCCAACATTATAAACAGAGGCATGCTCTGCTGACGAAAGCACAACTTTGCGGAAATTTGATTTTAAACACCCAAAAATCGCAAGATTGTTTGCCTCTGTTGCTGATGATGTAAACACAACATCTCCATCTATAGCACCAAGAGTGTTTTTAATTTTTTGCTTAGTGTCATTTATTTTTTGGTTGACAATGACAGCTTTGTCATAAATTGCAGATGGATTAAAAAACTCACTTACAGCATATTTTTCATATGTTTTTAGTGCTTTACTGGACATTGGCGTAGTTGACGCATTGTCAAGATAAATCATCTTAGCACCGCTTTTAGCCTGAAATTAAGGTCTTTTAATATTTTGTTTACAACTTGATTTATTTCTTCATCTGTAAGCGTCTTTTCTTTGCTTTCAAGTCTAAAAGTGAAAGCTACACTCTTTTTGCCATTTAATTCTTTCCCGCGATAAATATCAAACACCTTTGCACTATAATAAAGGTGTCCACATGATTTTTTAACACTTTGAAGTATGCTGTCTACTGTTACATCTTCGTCACAAATAATAGCTAGATCTCTATCAACATATGGATATTTTGATATCATTTCAACGCTATGCTTTTTGTCTTGGTATTTTACTAATTTATCCAAGTTGATTTCACTGTAGTAAGTGTTTTCTGATAAGTCAAAATTTTCTGCAACTTTTGGATGGACTTTACCGAAACTTCCGATTATTTCATTTGTTCTTAAATCAATTATATCAGCACTGATTCCAGAGTGTAGAAAGCACTTTTTTGAATAGTCTAACTTGTATTTCAAGTCAAAATCTCTAAGTAAATTTTCAACAACACCTTTTAAAACAAAGAAGTCATCTTTCTTGCAAACTGTGCAAAATGAAAGCATATTTATTTCATTTGGAAGTTCAGTAAGTGGCAACTCTTTTGGTAAATATACCCTACCAACTTCAAAAAGTTTAAACTCACTATTTTTACGTGATAAATTTCGTGCAACGGTATTGAACATTGAATTTGCCATACTTGTTCTGAGATATCCAATATCTTCACTTATTGGATTAGCAATTTTTATCATATTGTACAGCTCACTTTGCTCATCAATTAAAAGTTTATCTCTGTCACCCAATGAGCACAAAGAAAAGTTTACACATTCATAAAATCCATAACTGCAAAGTTGTTGCTTTAGGTTCCTTGCAAGGTGCAAAATCTCATCATGTTTACCTATTGTTACGCTTGTACCACTGAGTGGTTTTGCGTTTATTGAATCGTAAACAGAGTAACCATAAATACGAATGAGTTCTTCTGCAATGTCGGAATAACACTCTATGTCTTGCCTATAATAAGGTACTAAACATGTAAGGTCATCGCCATTTATTGATGATTTTATTCCAAGATTGTTTAAAATATCAAGCACGTCATCTTTAGGAATTTCAACGCCAAGCAATTTATATATCTTATTTAAAGAGAATGTCATAGTTTTATCTTGTGGTATTTGTTTAACTGTGTCTATTTGACCTTTTACAATTTTTCCAGCGTTTAACTTATAAACTAAGCTTAGTGCTCTTTGCATTCCGAGTGGTTGCAATGAACAATCAACACCTTTTTCAAATCTTGCAGTTGAATCAGTTCTTACACCTATTTTTCTGCTAGTTCTGCGTATACTTGCCCTGTCAAAACATGCACTTTCTAAGATTGTGGTAGTTGTTGTTGGCTCAACACAACTGTTCATTCCGCCAATAATTCCTGCGATGACAACTGGTTTTACACCATCACAAACGCAAAGCATGGAGCTGTCAAGGTCATATTCATTATGATTTAAAGTTAAAATACGTTCGCCATTATTTGCAGGTCTTACTATAATCTTTTTGCCTTCAAGATAATTGTAATCGAAAGCGTGCATTGGTTGACCATATTCAACCAAGACATAGTTTGTTATATCAACTATATTGTTTATTGGTTTAATACCAACAGAAACAAGTCTTGCTCTAAGCCACTTTGGAGATTTTTCAATCTTAACATCTTTTACAGCACATGCCATATATCTTGGGCACAATCTTTCGTCTTTAACTTCAACATCAATATATTTTTTTACGTCTTCGTCATCATTGCAAGTTTCATAATATAAATCTTGTTTTTTTAATGGCTTTTTTGTTAGTGTACTTATTTCGCGTGCAATACCAATAACGCTCATACAGTCTGGTCTGTTTGCTGTGACATTTATATCAAAAATCACATCGTCCATTTGAAGTGTTTTTGCGATGTTTTCACCAATAACTGCGTCATCATCAAGAATCATAATTCCATTGACTTCGCCATCATAATCAGTTACGCCAAGTTCTTCAATGGAACAGAACATTCCTACCGACTCAACGCCTCTAAGTTTTGATTTTTCAATGTGTATTCCATTGGCAAGGTTCGCACCTGGAAGAGAAACAGGAACTTTATCCCCTACTTTTATATTTTTTGCTGCAGTGACAATTTGCGTTATTTCACCAATATCAACTTTGCAAACTACAAGTTTGTCAGCATTTGGATGTTTTTGTATATCCAAAATTTTACCAACGACAACGTTTTTTAAATACTTGTCTTGGTATATAATTTCTTCAACTTCATTGCCAGAATTTGTGAGTTTGTCTGCTAGTTGCTCTGGCGTCATGTCTATATCAATAAAATCTTTCAACCATTTTAATGTAACTTTCATTTTTTCTCCTACTTTAACTGTTCCAAGAACTTCATGTCGTTTTCAAACATCATTCTAAGATCAGGAATTTTATTTACAACCATTGCAAGCCTGTCAACCCCAGGGCCAAAGGCAAAGCCTGAATATTTATTGCTGTCAATACCACTCATTTCTAGCACTTTTGGATTTACCATTCCGGCACCTAAAAGTTCCATAAATCCTGTGTTTTTGCAAAGCCTGCAACCTTTTCCACCACAAGAAGGGCAAGTTGCATCAACTTCAACACTTGGCTCTGTGAAAGGAAAATATGAAGGTCTGAACCTTATTTTGGTATTTTCACCAAAAAGCATTTTAAGAAGCTGTGTAAGCATAGATTTCAAATCAACAAGTGAAACATTTTCGTCAACAACCAGTCCTTCAAATTGATGGAATACTGGGCTGTGAGTTGCGTCACTATCGGCACGATATGTCCTTCCAGGACTGACAATTTTAAAAGGTGGTTTCATTGTTTCCATTGCTCTCACCTGAACAGACGAAGTTTGTGAACGCATAAGGATATTGTCTGTTATAAAGAAAGTGTCTTGCATGTCACGAGCTGGGTGGTCTTTTGGAACATTAAGCGCTTCAAAATTGTAATAGTCATATTCAACTTCTGGGCCAGTAATCACAGTAAAGCCCATTGCAACGCAAGCGTCAATAAGTTTATCAAACACTTTGTGAAGAGGATGAATTTCGCCTTTTTCAACAATTTTTGAAGGTTCTGAAATGTCCACTCTTTCATTCGCCATTTTTTGTTCAATAGCTTTTTCGTTTAGTGATATTTGAAGATTTTTAAGCAATTCTTCAATTTCATTTCTTGCAGAGTTGACGAGCTGACCAAACTTTGGCCTTTGTTCTTTATCAATATCTTTCATTGTGTGAAGCAAGTTTGTGACTTTTCCCTGCTTGCCCAAAAACTCAACTCTTATATCATTAAGTGTTTTCAAATCTTGACAAGAGTTAATTTTTGATTTTGCTTCATTAAGCAGTGCATCAATTTGTTCTAACATATTCTCTCCTTAAAAAACAAAAAGCCTTGCTAATCTTAGGGTGACAAAACGCCACGGTACCACCTAAGTTATGCAAAGCACACTCAATTAATCTGTAACGGGATCTCCCGGTCAATCCTACTATTAATTTCAGTTGACAGCTAGAAAGTGAATTCACAACACACTAACAAAGAAAATCTCTCAGCCACGAATTTTCATCTCTGTTTGTCGTTTATGATGCTACTAGTCTTTCATCATAGCTTTTTAACAAAACGAAGATATCATATCAAAAAAAATTTGTCAATTGTTTTGCAATTTTTGTGCAAAGATGTATTATTATAATCATGGAAATAAAATATAAAGATATTGTCGTTGAAAACGCCAATACAAAACAAAAAATATATTCATACCTTAGAAAAAATGGATATAGCGAAAATTACTTAAAAAATTTAAGAAAACAATTCGGTTTTATTAAGTTAAATGGTGTTCTCTCTAGCAGTGACGCAATAGTAAAAGACGGTGATATTATATCAGTTAACATAAATCCAAATACAAGAACAATGATATGTCCTTGCATAATACCACTAGATGTTGTGTATGAAGATGATGATGTTGTTGCCGTTAATAAACCAAGTATGTTGGCGACAATGCCTTCAAGGTCACATTTTTCATATAACCTTTCTGGCGCTCTTGTTGCAAGGTATGAAAATGTGCCTAACTTTGTTGTTAGAATTATTAATAGATTAGATAAAGAAGCTTCAGGTATTGTCCTTGTTGCAAAAAATAGTCTGGCTTCTAACGCTCTCAATAAACCCGGTTCCGTTCAAAAAGTTTACTATGCCCTTTGCGAAGGCAACATAGAAAGCGATATTGTAATTGATAAAAATATTGATACACTCATAAACCAAGACGGCTATAATGTTAATAAACGAGTAACATCTTCTACGTCTGGAAAACCTGCAACAACAAATGTTCATGTTGTTGAAAATTTTAATGGCTATTGTTTGGTCAAAATCACTTTAAACCACGGAAGAACTCATCAAATAAGAGTCCACCTATCTTCAATAGGTCACCCACTTTTAGGTGATAGCATATATGGAACAAAAACTCCATTAATTTCTCATACAGCCCTAGTTTGCAAAGAGATGAGTTTCAAAAATTCTTCGAAGCAAATTGTCAATTTATCTGTGCCCTATCCGCAAGATTTTGAAACTCTTTTAAGGCACTAAGTTCAGCATATCATCAATTGATGACGAATTTAAGTATGTATCAGGTATTTTACCCACAATTATGCTTTCAGCTATCATTATTTGAGTTGTTGTTTGAACAGTTTGATTTGCCGTTGGCAATATGACAGAAACATTTGTTGTCACTGTTAAATATATTTTGTGATTTGTTTGATTTATTCCTGCTTCAATAAATTCTGAACTAAATTTGCAATGTATGCTTCCGATTGGAAGTAGTTTTATATTTATCTCTGGGCCCCTTCCAACAAAAATTGGCATACCTGTAAAAGTGCCGATTGGAATATCAATCCCATTATTTCCCATTGTCTCCAATTCTATTTGAGCATTTTTGACGAGGTCTCTTGCAAGCAAGTTTATTTGCAGTGAATTTGTGCTTATGTACATAACGTCGCCATTCTCATCATGAGTAATGGTTATTAAATCGTCATATATAAATCCTGAATTTATTGTCTGATAAACTGCTTCTTCAACTGCCTTTTGGGATAGTGATCGTGTCTGTGCAGTTGAAAGTTCAATAATTACAGGATTGACAACATAGTTAAGGTATAAAAATACACATAAAATAATAATAAAAAGCACACAAACACATATGCCAATTTTAAGTTTTATTGGCATATGTCTTTTTTTAAATTTATTTGTGCTAAGCATATTAATTTATATGCACAAAAATACTTTTTTTCTACAATTTCTTTGTTCTTGCCTTAAATATTATACCAAAAATGAAGGCAAAGAAAATTGCAGCAGCAATCCCGCCTGCTGTCGCCGTTAAACCGCCTGTAAATATTCCTAAAATACCTGTGGATTTGACTGCGTTTATTGCACCTCTTGCAAGCGACGCACCAAAGCCAATGATAGGAACATTTATTCCAGCTTTACAAAAGTCGCTTATTGGCTGAAATATTCCAACTGCTTCAAGCACAACCCCCAAAACAACGAATGTTACAAGTATTCTTGCAGAAGTCATTTTTGTTTTTATTATCAAAACTTGTCCCAAAAAACAGACAAGTCCACCTGTTGCAAAAACAATTAAATACACATACCACTCATTCATTTTTTGACTCCTTCAATTACTACTGCATGTGCTATTCCTGGGACTGTATCGCCTTGCTGAGAACTAGTTGTACTTAGTAACGCTCCTGTAGCCATAAACAAAACTTTTTTCAATTCCCCTGTCAATAGTTTTTTCATTATGATTGAATTAAAAACTGTTGCACTGCAAGCACATCCACTTCCACCCATTAATACATTTTGATTTCGTTTGTATATTATTTGTCCGCAGTCTTTGTAGTTTAATCCAAGTTTATATCCTTGTTCTTCCATAAGGTCAATGAGAATTTCACTTCCAAGTTTTCCAAGATCTCCAGAAAGTATAAGATCATAGTCTTTTGGAGTTGTGTTTGTGTCTTTAAAATGTGCGATAAGCGTATTCATTGCAGCAGGTGCCATTGCGGCACCCATGTTGTTTACATCACCTATGCCATAGTCTGTTACTTTTCCAAATGTTGCACATGTAATTATTGGACCATTGCCCTTTATGGAAACAATGTCAGCACCCGAGCCTGTAACTGTCCACTGTGATGTTGGTGGACGCTGATTTCCAAGTTCCAAAGGAAATCTAAATTGTCTTTCTGCCGTTGAAAAGTGACTTGATGTGGCGCAAGCTATTGTGTCGAAATGTCCACCGTCAACAAGACAGGCTGATAATGCTAAACTTTCTACCATCGTGGAGCAAGCACCAAAGACGCCAACATAAGGTATATCAAAAGAACGTGCTGCATAACTTGAACTTATTATTTGATTTAATAAGTCCCCAGCCATAAATAAATGTACATCACTATATTTTGCGTTTGCACTCTTGATTGCTCCATCAAGTGCACGTTCAATCATAACTCTTTCTGCTTTTTCATATGTTTCTTGTCCAAAAAAGTCGTCTTTTTCTTCTATCTCACTAAAATAATTTCTTAAATTCCCTTTTCCTTCTTTTGGTCCAACAATGCTATAGTGTCCTATTATTTTGGGCTTGTTATTAAAAAAAACTGTTTGATTTCCTCTTTTTCTTTCCATAATCACCTTACACAAATAGATATATTAAGCCAACAATCATGCTGGCGACTGTCCCAGATACAATAACTGGACCTGCAATAATGAACATTTTGGCACACATACCAAATATTATTCCTTCATTTTTGAATTCAACTGCTGGGCTTGTGATTGAATTTGAAAATCCTGTAATTGGAACAATGGTACCAGCACCAGCAAAGGCTCCAATTTTGTCAAACACACCAAGTCCTGTTAAAAATGATGCTAAAAAGATTAATATTATTAATGTATATGCCCATGCACTTTGAGTTGAAACGCTTGGAAACCAAAGTAATATTAGGTCATTACATAGCTGACCAAAAGTACAAATTAGTCCTCCAACCCAAAATGAGTTAAAAAGACTTGGCCAGGCATGAGTTTTGGCTATTTTTGCCTCTACATAGGCGTTGTATCTTTTATTACGCTCTTGTTCTTGCATAAATCCTCCAAATCATTTATTGACATATTTTTACTTATTAAACAAGGCATGCATATTTTGAGATATATTACAAAAACTAAGTATGGAGAATTTATGAAAAAGATATTTATTTGTTTATTAGCAATACTATGTGTCTTTACTTTTTCCGCTTGTCAAAATAATTCTATGAAAACTTTAAACAAAATTGATGTTACTCTTGACAAAGTTCAAAATTTAATTGAAAGTATGGACACAATCTCAGATGATGCCCTTATTATTGATAATATAATGGACGAAGATGACACACAAAACACTGGTTATGACGGAGCAACTTTCACTAGTGGTTCATATGCTATGGACAGTTTTATCAATAACATATTAAAACTTAGTAATACAGCACATAACGCAATTGATTTAAACGATGAAAGCTCTCAAATAGTGACCGAAATTTCACAAAACATAGATGATATAAAAGCTATTACAAAGATAATAATTAAAAATAAAAAAGAACCTAAGGAGGAAATACAAAAAAGTATTAATGATATGTGCACAAGCGTGCTAACTAGTGTAAATAGATTGATGATTACGCGTGACGATGTAACAAACGAGTTAAATTCAACTTTGGCTTTAAAGCGAAATTACACAAAAAATGTTGAACTTTTAACTACCAAATATACTAGACTTTGTTCTGCTTTAGAAACGAAAAATACTTATCTTAATAATATCAATAATTCATTAAATGATATATTTGATAAGCTTTACGATTTTTACAGGCCAGTTGACAAAACACAAAGCGTATTAAATTCTTTTTCTAATATAGATACTTATGAAAATGCGACAAAAAACAACAAAAATACAAATAGAGAAATTCCAAACAACTACAATGGCTATGGCTACAGCTATGGTGGCGCTGGATATGGTATGACAAATCCATATTATGGCTATGGTGGTTATATGGGAGGTCGTGGTTATGGTGGCTATGGATATGGCGGATACCCTTATTCACCATATGGTAGATATAATCCATACTTGCCTAACATTGACACATTTGGTACATACAAAAACATTGATACCTACAAGTCTGTTGAAGATATCAATGATGATGAGATGGAAAATGATGAAATTCAAGAAGATGAATATGATTTTAGTTTACCAAGAATAAGAAAATTAAGAAATGAAAAATAAATTAATTAATTCAATATCCAAAGAGTTAAATTTAGTGATGTTGCGACCAAAAACAATATGACATACAGCCATAATAGAGATATATACTTTTTACTATTCTACTTAATGAAATTAAAAGAAACACTCCAATAAAGGCGTTTATAATGATGATTATGTTACCGATAAAAAGTTGATTTAATGTAAAGAAAACGAGGCACCACAATACATTAAATATTCCGTTAAACACACATAGATATATCGTCTTTTTAGTAAGCAAGTTTTGTTTTGACAAAATTGATAATATGATTGCAAATAGAAGATAAATAACGCTCCAAACAAGTGGTATGACAAAGTTTGGTATCCACTCAGTTGGCTTAGTTAGTCCTGCATACCAATCCATTCCAAGATTGACAAATATGCTACCAACACCTGCAACAACTAAAACACTTAAACATATGATTATAATTTTATAATTTTCTTTAAAAAATTGTTTCATAAAAAGTCCTTACATGACACTTAACTTGTCTTTAATTTTTTCAAGTACTTTGTTTTCAAGTCTACTTACCTGCACCTGAGAAACACCAAGAACTTTGGCAATTTCACTTTGAGTTTTATCTCTAAAAAATCTTAAGAGTATTATTTTCTTATCCCTTTTATCTAAAGATTGTAACACTTCTTTTAACATGATATTATCAAGCATTTTTTCGTGAGAGTTATCTGGATTTAATCTATCAATTAAAAGCAAACTTTTGGAATCATCTTCGAATGGCGTGTATATTGATATTGGCATTGCAGCTGAGTCCATGGTAAAGATAACTTCTGATTCATCAATGTCAAATTTTTTTGCTATCTCCTGAGGGGTTGGCTTTCTAAAATTTTCACGGTTAAATTCCTCTATATATTTTCTTATCTTTAAGTTTAACGTCTTTATTGTTCTTGAAACTTTGATTGCACCATCATCACGCATAAAGCGTTTAATTTCGCCAATTACCATCGGCACAACATATGTCGAAAATTTTACATTGAACTTTTCGTCAAAGTTGTTTATTGCCTTTAATAAGCCAATAGTTCCAATCTGATAAAGATCGTCGTATTCTATTCCTTTGTGTAAAAATCTTTTTATAATACTTTTAATAAGTGGAGAGTTCTCTTCAAACAGTTTTGTCTTGGCACCTTCATCACCTTTTTTGGCTTTTTCAATGAGATTAAGTGTCGTTTCTTGATCTAGCACTATTCACCAACGGCTATTTTTGAACGTTTATGGAAAAACTTTTGCATCTTGACAATAAGTCCTGAACCTGTATTATTTTTAAGTTCTAGATTATCCATAAAGCTTTCCATAACAGAAAATCCCATTCCACTTCTTTCTTCATTTGGTTTTGATGTATAAAAAGGCTCTCTTGCCTTTTTGAAGTCCTCTATACCAATTCCATTGTCAATAACTTCAATATCAACACTTTCTTCGTATAGTTTGACTTTTATGCAAACATTACCAGGTAAACTTGGGTAAGCGTGAACAACGCAATTTGTGACAGCTTCGGAAACGGCTGTCTTTATGTCTGTTATCTCATCCAAAGTTGGATTTGCCTGCACGCAAAAAGCGGCAACGCATGACCTTGCAAAGCCCTCATTAATTGAAATTGCTTTGAAATTGAGTTCCATTTCATTTAATAGTTTCATATTATCTCCTTTAAGAAATTTTTGGCATAATATCATATAGACCTGTCATTTTGAATATTCTCTCTGCATGACTAGATGGATTGCATATAAATATTGGTATGTTTTTGTCTTTCATTCGCTTGTATCTACCAATCAATACGCCAATACCTGTGCTGTCCATAAAATCTAATTCTGACAAATCAATAATAATTTGTTTAAATTTTGGCATATCAAATATTTCGTCAAGTCCTATTCTTGCACTGTAAGCCGAATGTTCGTCCAGCTCTCCACTTAACACAACATATAACGTATTCTCATAAACTCTGTGTTTTATCTGCATAACTGCCTCCTTGACTATATTGTAACAAACGGTGAATGTAATAAAATTGACAACATTGTCAAATAGCGTCGAATTTAAAGGTAAAAAACTATTAAAAAATTTTAAAAAAATACTTGACTTTATTTTTAACTTATACTAACATTATAGAGTCGCAAGATTTCGGGGTGTAGCGCAGTTGGTAGCGCACGTGGTTTGGGACCATGGGGCCGGGAGTTCGAGTCTCTTCACCCCGACCATTGCGGGTCTTTAGCTCAGTTGGTTAGAGCAACCGGCTCATAACCGGTCGGTCCGGGGTTCGAGTCCCTGAAGACCCACCAAGCACCCGCAAAACAATATGGTTCGGTAGTTCAGTTGGTTAGAACGCTAGCCTGTCACGCTAGAGGTCGTGGGTTCGACTCCCATCCGGATCGCCATTTTGCCTCGGTAGCTCAGTCGGTAGAGCAAAGGACTGAAAATCCTTGTGTCGGTGGTTCGATTCCGCCCCGCGGCACCAGATGTGCCCTACTGGCACATCCAAATAAAAATCAACAGTCTTTCATTCACATTCATTCCCATTACACTTTCCCAATTAGTAGTTTAAGTTTGTTGATTTTCTTAGTAACTACTAATCTATGCTAGTGTGGCTCAACGGTAGAGCAGCTGATTTGTAATCAGCAGGTTGTTGGTTCGATTCCAATCACTAGCTCCATTTTTGGGTAGGTTGCAGAGCGGTCAAATGCAACGGACTGTAAATCCGTCGGCTTCGCCTTCGATGGTTCGAATCCATCCCTGCCCACCACTTATGTAAAGTGCTGAAAGCCTTTAAAATAAAGGTTTTCAGCCTTTTTTTATATTTTTTTAAAAACAACAATTTTTAGAACAAATGTTCAAAAAAGTGTTGTGAAATGTGAAAAAAACTTATCCAAAAACTTATCCAAAAATTGTGTATAAATTATTATATAATTTAACTATTTTTTCTTTAGTCAAATTGAAGTCTATATCCATATAATTATCCTTTGTAATTTGACTTGTCGAATGCCCCATTTCTTTTGAAATAATGTAGTCTGGTGTACCAAGGTACAAATGATTTGTTGCAAATGTATGCCTTAAATTGACTATGCTTTTTTGTATGCCCAACTCCCTCATTACCTTAAGAACTTCACGATATGCCGACTCGTCATCGTACTTGTGAATCTTATCCAAATTGTCCATTATGAGTTTTATTGTACCTTTTGATAGTCTAATGTGTTTATATCTCACTATGTTATTTCTCCCCTTCAAATTGATAGCTTTAAGTGTGTTGTTTTCAAAATTTATGTCATTCTCTATAGCTTTGAAGTTTAATTCCTTTTTCCTTAGTCCTGTAAGCAGATATATCAAAATGATAATTCCTATAGGCTTGCCTTTTACATACATAAGCAACCTTTGTTGTTCCTCAAATGTCAATGCCTGTTTGTGAGCCCTTGACCTCGGTGGCAATATAATTAAATCATATGGATTCTTTTTTATAACCCCATGCCTTACTGCACTTTTGAAACATGCTTTCAAGTATATGTGCATTTTTTCTTTGGTTCGGTTTTCCTCTACTTTACTAAAAAAATTTATTATTCTATCTTTATCTATTTTGGCTATGTTTAGCTCAAGCAAAGGCAATAAGTAAGTTCTTAATTGGGTTAAATCTTTCTTTGTACCCTCAGAAATAAATGGCTCTTTGTCCTGGCTGTACCATTTATCCCAAAACTCTAATAGTGTCAATTTTGTTTTCTTTGTTGGAATACGGCTATTCAGAAAAGCATTCACCGCTTCCGTTAATTTTTTCTTACATTCTAATTGTGTTTTTGCATGGACAGTTATAAGCTTGTTTTTAATTTGCTTTCTGCCCATGTACCTTTTTTCAGTGTAAACATAATAAATATTTTTCAAATCCTCATCTCCTTTTTTCTTAGATAAGGATTTCATGATTTTCTTTTTGTCTTTTGGTAATTGTTCCGTTTTAGTTCTACCAGGGAAAGTCAATAAAGTGAGACTTTGTTTGATTCTTTCCCGCTCTTGTTGGTCGGCGAACTGAATTTTTTCAAATGTTCCATAAAGAGAACTTGCTGTATTGATGATTAACATTAAGTTTTTTTATATCTTCAATTAACATTATTTATCCTCAAATTTTCTAATTTGTCTTGCCATTTCGACTTGTTCTTTTGTAGTTGTATTAAATGCTTTAATCATACTAAGAACAGCAGAACATTGTTGTTCATTCAAGCTTGGAAGAATGTCCAGAATCTTTTGCTGATTCTCTGTCAAGTTCTGAGTTGCAACTTTTTTATAATTTCTTCCAACTAATTCATCAACAGAAATATTAAAAGTGTCTGCTAATTTGCAGATTACATCTAAATTAGGTTCTCGTTCCTTGTTTTCCCACTTTGAAATCAGTGTTTGCTGGTATCCAGTTAATTGAGCAATATCCGTTTGCGTCAAATTATTAAGCTTCCTATATTCCTTTATTTTTAGTTCCATAATACCTCCTTTATAATATTTTAACACTATTTGTAATATTTTCAACAAAAAATGCTTCAAAAAAGTTGACATATAGGGGTATAAGTAGTATTGTGGAAGTACAAATATTACATATAGGGGTATTTATGAATGATCTGCGAAAAAAATTAGGATTAACGCAAATGGAAATGGCAAAGAAATTGTATGTTAGTCAAACGCTTGTCTCTTCCTGGGAAAAAGGATTGCGGGAACCATCCATAGAGATATTGCCCAAACTAGCCGAAATATTACATATCTCAATTGAGCAACTGGTCTATGCAATTATCGAAACCAAGCAAACAAACCTACACAAAAGCGAGGTGCAGTCATGAAAAGGTTTTATTACATACTCTTCTCGCCACATGGAGATTTCTATTATTTTAATAAACGGTCAGCTTGTGCTGGGCAAAAGATTCATGGTGGCTATGTCACTAAACAGCGACTATATCACGACCAGGTTTTGGAGGCAGAACTATGACCAAAGAAGAATTGATAGTGTCTGGATTCAAGGAATTTTCACCAGGATATTACATCAATAACAGTGGTATTGTTTATTCGCTCAAAAGTCACAAGTTTTTAGCTCTTGAAATTAACCCTAGCGGATATGTAACTACCGAAATCAAAGTCAACAAAGTTCGTAAAAGAATTTACAATCACATTAAAGTTGTTCAAATGTTCGGAGATAAGAACGGTAATCATATTTATCCTGGATTGACTAGCTTACTCAACCACGGAATCAGCATTGACCATGTAGACGGTGACAAACTCAACTGTCGACAAAACAACCTAGAATTAGTCGCTCACACTTTAAACTGCCAACGATATGCAGACAGTCAAAAAGATAATCAATTAGATTTTTAGGAGGAAGTATGGAATTCAATTTCAAACAGTACAAAATGTTTTGCTTTTGCCTTGGCTTGAAACCAAGTCGTGCAAGTAGCCTATTTGCATTTAAAATAGTTTGTTCTACTTTACTTTAAAACTACACACTTGAGCGATGTGGTAATCTCGTTAAACTATTCCACTTCTCCCAACAATTATGGGTTCAACGGCATTTATCCCAGTGTACCTCTATTCGAATAATATTGTCCCTTCCTTTTCCAAAAAGTGCCGTACCAGTGACTAGCAGGTATTACAGTCGCCTTTCACCTGCAGTCATACCAGAAAGGCAATCTAATAGATAAGGAGGTGAAACATTGTAAAATTTATCTTTTGGCTGATACTTAAACTCATTGTATCAGCCTTAATAATATTACTCATTTCAAACGCTATTTTAAATTTTTTAAATTAAAGGAGGAAAAAATGTAAATGGCAAAAAAACACAAAATACTTGGAGCAATTGCTGGACTTGTTGGCGTGGCGGTCATTGCCACTGGTGTATATTTCGCCGTACCTAAGATAGTAAACAAATCCTGGGGCGAGATATTGCATATCGGCGAAGAAAAGCCACCAGCCGAGACATCGAAGCTAACGCTCAATACAAATGGCAACTTGACCTTCATCTGTGCAGATGACAAAGGAAATACCTACACAGAAGAAGAACTAGAAGCTAAAGAATGGCAAGGCGAAACTCTAACGTTTACCTTAGCACCAAACGATGGCTTCATGCTTTGGTCAACAAAAGTAAATGGTGAAGAGATAGAACTAGACAATAACATGTTCACTGTAACTATTGATAAAGACACCACAATTGATGTTGATGTTCAGGAAATTAAAGAATATACGGCAAACATAGTTGAAGATAGATACTCACAATGGCAACTAATAGTCAATGGAAAACCACTTAATGACGGTGATACAATTCACACTGGAGATTTAATCACAGGAAGAGTTATTTCTTTAACTTCTGGATATAAAACACAAACATTTCTTGTTAATGATGTTGAGTATGTTCATTTACTAGACAAGTACGGTTTTATACAACAACCTATACGAGTAGAGAACACAGACTTAACAACCGTTACTTTTGCAACAAGCACAGTTAGAGATGTATCATCCCTTTATGTTCCTTTTGGAGGTTCTATCGACACAAAAAGTGTAATCTCTAGCCCTGCATTTACTTACACATCTGAGACATGCTCTGTATATAACATTATATACTACGGTATCCGTGTTGGCGAAGAAGTAAAAATGGACTTTACAATAACCAATCCAGAATACTTCGGCGGAATAACACTCAACGGCGAACCACTTGAAGTAACAACTCAAGAGGACGGAGTGACCGCCTCATGCACTTTCATAGTACCAGAGACTGAGTGTACACTCGAAGTAGTGTCAACATTTGAAGAGTATTCTATTCCTTTTGAGTATGATGAAACACAGTTTATTGTGAGTGAAGCCCTTTCATCTTCAGCTGGTTCTTTTGACGGCAAAAATTATGTAGTTACTAGACCTGTAAGTGGTTCATTTAGGATTGAAATTTCACCAATTGATTCTTCTTGGGGAACCACTAAAAAAATATTAGTAGAAGTAGATGGTGATGTCATAAAGGAATTAGATTCTTCATCATTTTTATTTCAAGCAAGTATTCCATATACTGCACAAAATGTTTCAATATATTTTGAAGCTGTTCAAGATATTTTTGAGCCATATGAAATATCCGTAGATATGCACGAGTTAATTGAAGGACATATTTACGGTGGCGAAGGTGAACCTCTTGCGGGACTAGTTACTGCTGAATTCATAGGCGAAGGTGAATTTCTTTCAGATGAAAGTGTTTACAGAATAACTACACAACCAACATCTGAAACGTTTACTGTACGTTTTACAAATAACACCGGGCATGACATTTATGCAATGATCAGCAATTCATATGACTTTAATGAGTACTTGACCTGTGCCAACGGTGAATCAGTAGAGTTTGAAGTTCCATATTCCACAATTTGGACACATGGTTTAAGTCTTGCCTATGAATGGGCTTAGAGGTAAAAAATGAACACAAATAGCATTTTATATAAGATCCTCATGTCATTCTATATCATCCTTGTTATCATAATGACCCTTGTAGACCTCACCTGGATCTACTTTGCCACAATCGGCAAAGATAAACTACCTCAAGCAGTAACTTCAAGTTACGTCACATATGTAACCGACCCACACACCCAGGAACAACTGCCCTTCCTTCAGGCTAACTACTATGCTAACAACAATGGCTCTGGATATGAAATGGTGGAACTCCGAATAAATGCATACTCAGGCACAGACAGACAAGCAATATATTCACGTGGTTTTCAAATGGTTTACATGCCAGTAACTATTCCAGGGACAACCGAAGAAGAAATACTACCTGTTGTCTATGCTTACGACAGTTACGACGGAGTGAGCTTCGTAACTGGTCACGCATATGAATGGGGCGACATTTTCGTTACTGAAATTGACGGAGATATTTACGGTGTTGCTTTTGACGGAACATACCAAAAATACGTAACAAACGTTGGCAAAGCCATTTGGTATGGAATAAGCGGACTGTTCACAGGATGGGATGGAAAACCAGAGTCATATATGAGCCTTGAAACCTACGAGTATACCTGGGAAGATTTCATGGTGTATATCAAGAACATGATCAGAAGCTCATCCAACGGCACCGGCGATGGAACTATCGCCTTGGCAGATTTAGCCTCATACTTAAGCGTCTATGAATATGACGATGAATCAGGTCAGTTCTCTGGAGAGCCACTTGGTAAAAATACATTGACAAATGCATATTTCACCTGTGAAACACACTTCGATAACCGAGGCGTAGAGTTCGCAGAACAATCAATGTTTGCATCTGTCGCTGGAGACAGTCAGTTCAATATATCCGGGATCGACTTAGATGTCGACTACTGGCAAAGTGAAGTAATTAACACTTTAACTTTGGAAGACTTTGAGAAAAGATATTCACAAGTTAATCAAGGCAATTTCATATACCTACACAACACTACAATAACCAACTTTTTAAAAACAGGCAATCAGCAAGTGGTTAATGTGTATATCAACTTAGATGAAACAGACAACATTATAGGCATAGATAACTATGCTTTTGACGGTCTAAACGTTGGTAAGATAGAGATATATTCCTCTACCCTAAAAGATTTCACATTACTCACAAACGCACTTGCAAATTGCGGTAATCCTGAAGTTATTACAAACGAAAACATAAACTTAATTGGAGGTGAACAATGAAAGTAAGTTATTTCAAGATAATAATGTTCATTTTGTCAGTAGTCATTTGTATTACAGGCATACTTGCAACAATTGACCTCATTGAAAAATTCAGTGTTCACAGCCAAGAAGTAGGCTCAGCCATAACCATTGGTCGAGATGATGAAAACCTTGTATTAAAGTGTGACGAAGGCTCAATTTCTTTTACGAACAATGATAGTGTTTATACTTTTGAAAAGACATATGCACACGTGGATTTTAACGGAGATACAAAAGATTATACACCGTACTTAAATGGTTACATTGCTGACAATATGAAAGAAACAGCAGGCACTCTTTCTGGAACATTCACAATAGACTTTAAAGACACAAATGCCGATGTAGTCGCTACTTGTAAATTAACTATCTCGCTAACCTTCTCAGCGAACAATACACTGTTAAAAGTCGAAACAACAAATGTTAATAATTCAATTGCATATTTCTATACTTGGCAGAGTTTAAACGGATTTGTTGTTAGTATTTATGAAAATTAAGGAGTAATAATTTTATGAATAAAAAAGCAATGGCTATTGCCATATCTGTGGTTCTTCTGGTGTTAACAGTTGCCGGCGTTTTGCTTGGAGTTTACTGGGACTCGATAAAAAATGCAATCAGTGGAACAGTAACTTACACATATGAAGATGTCCAAAATGCATATAATCAAGGTCTTAATGATGGAGTGGCAAATGAGGCTTCCCTGCTCAAGCAAATTGAAGATTACAAAAATCAAGTGGAACAACTTCAAATAGATTTGGATCATTACAAAAAACTCTACGAAGATCTGGCCGAATCTAATCCTGAACTCGAAGAACAAGTTAAACAACTTCAACTTCAAGTAGAGCAACTTAAGGCTACTATTAAGTACTATGAAGATTTAATCGAAAATGAAGAAGATCAAAACATAGTTTTTGTCAATTTCTACTTAGAAGATACACCTATAAAAAGTGTTGCTGTTAAAGCTGGAGACTTGGTTCTCGAAAGCGAAATCCCATATTCATATGGTGAAATGACGATTGAGGGCTGGAAATACAACGATGAAACTGTAGATTTTTCAACTTTTTACGTGAACGAAGACGTAAATTTGTATGCTGTAATAACAGCTTACAATGTAACATTCATTGTCGATGGTGCAACGTATGGCACTCCACAGATGGTTATTGTGAATCAATACCCTGTATTCCCAGAAGCTCCCAAAAAAGACGGTTATGATTTCATCGGCTGGTCAAATGGACAGGAAACAATAACCGAGCCTCAGTCTATTATTGAAGACACCACTTATACAGCGGTCTTTCAAGAATATGCTGTTTTTGATACAAATTGGAAAGCTCAATTACAAAGCATGGACGATAGCCTTTTTTTACTAGAATATTCAGGGACATACATTGTAAGTTTATCTTTTTTACGTGAACCTATTTGGTATGAAAACTTATATCTATTAGGAACTCTGGAAAGTGGCATTCAGGTTTATACGCGAAAACTTTTTGACGAAGCTGAGGATAGAGAGATCCAGTTTGTTTTTGACGGAAACATTTACGCCCCAGAAGATTGCAGTGAATTATTTAAATGGTTAAATATAATTCCAGGATTAGGATTTGAAGGGTATTATGTAGAATCGGAATTTATAACAATAAATTTTGAGAATTTTAACACCAAATTTACAACCGATATGAGTTATATGTTTCAACAAACACAATCTATCGCTTCATTAGATTTATCCACTTTTGATACATCAAACGTCACTAACATGGATGGCATGTTTAATGGTTGTGTTGTGTTAGATTATCTAAATATCTCTAACTTTGACACATCTAAAGTGACTGATTGCGATAATATGTTTTTAGATTGTGATTCTTTGTCTAGATTAGACATTAAAATTGGTAGTGGTTACACCTTGGATAACCTACCAGCATGAAAAACAAACACATCAAACTCCTAGCCGAGTATCAGTACATTTTTAACTTCATACTTTACTCTCTCCTATTAGTAGTTCTAGTACTCATAATCGGAATACCTACAATTGAAAAAATCTGGCTTGTAAGCTTGTACGCAGTGCCACTTTGTGGCTTTGCGTACAACACTCCCAGATTCATTGCTTGGCTTTATGCTAAAGCACGAGTCAAGCATGATGCCAAAACACAAGCAGAGTTCTATCAATGCAGACGCGTAAGCGTGACCGACGGTGAACCAGGAACAGGTAAAACATCAAGTAATATATTCAATGCTAAAAACCTGGCTGAATATAACTGGAGAAAACTTCAAATAGAATATGCTCTCCTCTCACCTTTCGCTAGACAGATAGAGAATGGTAATGACATAGAGAAAAAACGCCACTGGAAAGAAGTTAAAGAGGCATTTGAGTTCTGGGCGAAACACCCTTACCTTCAGCCCTGCCTTATCTCTTCAGTTCCTTTAATTGACTTTAAAGGACGTAAAACCCTCAAACTAACTCAAGGTCATATTGAACAGAAGAAAAAATCACCATACCTCAGTGTTTGGTTTGAGGACGAAATAGGTATGTCAAATCCAGCTGACGGAAAACGCGGAAAAAATAAAAATCTCAATATCTCTGAAGCTGGAAGATTTATTCGCCACCACTTTGACGGCTTTTGGTTAAATACTGACCAGGATTCTGGAAATATTGCTATAGACCTTAAGCGTGTGGTAGCATTAAACCGCACAATGCTTGAGCAAAAACCTTTTTTAAAGCCTCTTATCCTTACTGGAATATATAATTATCTTTGTAATAGACTTATTAAAAAGTTTAGAGATATTTCGGATAAGAACTTTAATCATAAGGTTTCTCGAGCTCGAGCTGTTAATAAAAAATATATACAGTTTTTACTAAATTTAAATTTTTACATAAAGGCTTCAGGTTTTAGAATTTATCGTTTTATAGATAAAGGAAACAAGATAAAATCTAATCCACTTTATAAAAACGAAGAAACTAATATTAAAACACAATATGTACCTAGTTTCTTGAATTGTAAATACGATGATAGATGTTTTGCAAATAGCTATAAAGCTAAAAATCTTCTTCTTGAAGAAGAACATTTTGAAAATTTAGTTCTTTCTGTGAATGAACTTAAAGACTTAATGAATAGTAACTTAATTAAATAATTTTTAATTTTTATTGGTCTTTTAAAATTTAATATATTTTTTTAAAAACAAAATTAAATGCGGGCATTTAATTTGTTAAAAAAATATATATTTTAATTCAATAAAAATTAAAAATTGTAATTAAGTTTAATTCAAAAATGTATTTAATTTTAACATATTTCATTAAAAAATGACTGATTTAGATAATGAAATATATTAAAACGTATTAAATACCGCTAAAAACGGAGTTTTTAGCGGTTGGTTACCAAAATTACCATATTAACAAAAAGGAGGTGTAAAATGTTGCCATTTGGTAAATATTTTGGTCAAAATCCTATCAAAACATTAAGATTAAACCTTCGATTAAAACAAAACGAATTTGCCGAACTGCTCGGCAAGCAATTAAACAAAAATCTAACAAAGAAAGATATCTCACGCTGGGAGAACTGCGAACACCTGCCCCGCAATGAAGTACTAATCATTATGGCAAACTTAGGCAGTCTAAACGCACAAAAGTTTATCCAGCAAGTGAAAGAACATTTTGAAACATATAACGAAATTGTCGGGAGGAAAAGAAAATATGCAACGAATAATTAATTCACGCACGAAAAAAGCACGTGCACGTCAGGAACGTTGCGAAAAGCGTAAGGTCCAGTGGTACGCAAGAAAAGTAATAAGATACATCGCCAGCCAGTACAAAAAGACCGGCAACACAGTAATTGACATCGATGTCTACAAATTCAACGAAGATAAGCTTGTTAAGGTTCTTCAGATGCTACAGTCAGAGAAACAAGTCACCTACATAAAGTCAGATGACCTGTACACTGTAACTATTATACTACCCAAGACTACACAACACAATATTCAAAAAGCCCCAGAAGCACCAAAACAAGTAAAAAAGACAGAAAAACCACTTGAAAAATCTTCGCCCAGAGCGATTTCTGATGCTTCTGACGAAGAAGAATACAAGCCGTTTTAATCAATAAAACAATAAAATAAAGGGAGAAAGAAAATGAAGAGTCAATCACTCAAGTTCTTTCCCCGAGAATCAAAGCTTACAACACAAGAACAGCTCTTTATGTCAGATTTTAATATATTCAACGAAAAAAGAGTTGCAAATCAAAAATTAGAAGCATTTGCTGTTTACACATTACTTCGAATGAAAATGTCCGATGACGACGACGCGGGATATTTTCTAAACTACAACAAAGACCTTTTGAATCTCCTAGCCAGTACTCTTGGAACAGATAACAGATTCCTAGAGCGAGTTGTCAAGAGGTCTTTGGAACGGGGCTTGTTTGACAAGGTGATGTATGAAAAGTATAAGATACTAACCTCACCTGACATCCAAGACAAATATTTCTTTGGCAAACAAAGATGTACAAGCATACGAGTAGTAAAAGAATACTTGTATAGTTTTGTATACGAAAAATACGAATTTGTAAACAAAAAATGTAAAATTGTAAGCATTTTCGGGGAAAATGTAAACAAAAATTCACAAACCACACAAGACAAGACTAATACAAAAACTAAGAATGAAGCACCGGCTGAACGTTCTAACCAAGATTTGGAACTGTTTCTCAAAGAATTTCCAAAAAAAGCTGAGTCCGGAGTTAAGATTCCAGACTATGTAGATTTTAAAGCCCTAACAGAACGAGTCAGAGCTAGTGATTTTCTTAAAATGGCTAATAACCTTAAGCTTTCCTGGCTAGTAAAAAAAGAGAATTATGACAAGGTCCTTGCCGGTCATTATGACAAAATAGTGTTCTCGCCAGGCAAAACCCAAAACTACGACAATCGAAGTTACAGCCAGGAGCAATTAAACAACTTGTTCACTGATTTAGATTCTGTAAAATTAGGAGGCAACAATGGTTGACATTTTAACAAACAAACTTCGAGATTATCTTCGTTCAAATACAGCGAGCTGGCAAATATGTAGCGACTTGTTCTGCGTGATGACAGATAGTGACACTATTTATCTAGCTTTTAAAATCGAAGAGAACCGCATTACCACAAAAACAAGTCTTGACCATTCACTATGCTTTGAACCAAGTGTGTCCAAGTTTCACACAATCAAACTCAGACTTCAAAATTTTATCCTGGATAATGAGTTACTCATTAACCAGATGATTGCGGTAAGCAAAAAATTAAATTTATTGGAGGAAAAATAATGAGAATATATACCCCACTAGGCAAAGCAGAATTGCCGGACAGTTACGCTGATGAATATAAAGCCATGACCGATATTGAACTATTAGAAGAATTGGTAAGGCAAAATAACACTAAAAAAGGACTTTTAGACCCTATATTAGTTTCAATCTTAATTGATAAAAAGTTGCTATTAAGAGGCGAAAAATGTAGTGATGTTCAAGCAAAGATACAAAAACTTAAAAGCTTGGAACTCGTCAAAGAAGTGTGTGCGAAGATCAAAGATTATTGCGAAAATTGGAAACAATATACAAATTTTTACAACTATGTAAAGGTAGAAGAAAAATCAGGCATAAGAGTTTGTCCAACATTATATGACATTTTAGACCAAATACAAAAGGAGTATGCAAAATGAGAATTAGATTACATGGTGTTTCAGAAGAGATTTCAAAGTTTACGAAACTGTTCAAGGCTCTTGAAGAATCAGGAGTAATTGAGATTTTGCAACAGTCTGAACCATATGCAGACCGTGGCACTTCCAAATATTGCCGAGTGTATATGGATATTTCTATCAAACGAGGGATAGATGAAAAAGAACAATCTAACATTTGACCGGGATAACTTCAAACTCTCGCTCATTCAGAACTGCAAGCTTGTTGGAGAGTTCGAGTTCCCAGAAGTAAAAGCAACACAGACAACTTTTGGTAAGTATGAGGCAGTGCCTTTCAATGTTGCTAAAGGTATAGAGCAAAAGCATAAGTACTACGTGCATTTTTACATAGATGATTACCAATTTGATAGAGTTTGGTACGCACCAGAAAAGTATATGCAATTTCTTAAACAATTCAAAGGCGTAATCGCTCCAGACTTTAGTCTTTATTCTGACATGCCGAAGGCGATGCAGATTTGGCAATGTTACAGAGCTCGAGTTCTAACCAGCTACTGGCAAAACAACGGCATAGATGTTATTCCAAACGCAACTTGGAGTGATGAAGCTTCCTACAGCTGGTGTTTCGATGGTCTACCTCAGAACTCAACCATAGCAGTGAGTTCTGTCGGATGCGTAAAAAACCCACGTGCATTACTCAATTTCTGCAAGGGCTTTCAAGAAATGGACAAAAGACTTAAACCAACAAAAATATTGTTCTACGGAATAGTTCCAGAAAGTTTAAAAGGCGACAACCGTATTATTCAAATTGCTACACATATGCAATTACAACTAAAAAATTTTTAAACTAGGAGGATATATTTATGGGCGGAAGAGGCTCAAGTTATTTTAATAGAAGCGGAAGTATGCGGATTAAAGTAAGCGATACTTACGATCAAGATAAACCTACAAACAATCGAACTAGAATAGTTGAAAAACTAACAAAAAGAAATGTTCAAGTAATGGCATCAACAGATAAAATACCTGACGAAATACTCACCCCTAACCTTAAACAACTTGATAGAATTATGTCAAGGTTCAGACAATACTCTGATTATGCAGAAGTTGAAAATCTAAAAGTTAGAACAGAAACGTTTAGTAATCCCAATGTTAAAGCTTGTTTTAGATGTCAAATTGACACTTTTAAAAGACCTGAAATTATTTTTAATAAATCTTATCAGCGAGATACCGCAAGAGAAGTCGAAACGCAGGTGCAAAAACAAATAGAAATTGGGTATTGGACAAAATCTGATAGACAAAATTTGCTGGTACATACAATGACTCATGAAATGGGACACTATGTTCAAAGAGTACTGACAGAGCAGATCGCCAAGCAACGTGGTGAAGTTGACATACGAGCAAGAAATCCATTACAATATGATGATGATATAGCGAACGAAATGAGAACAAAAATAAGGAGTATATGTAAAAATACTTTTCATACCACTAGTACTACAAGCATATATGGAACTAGTGATCCTTATGAATTCTTTGCAGAAACTTTTAGTGAGATGCTTACTTGTGATAATCCATCAGACACTGCTAAATCGCTAGAAATATATTTAAAAGGAGAAAAATAGTATGTTGTTAGAAAAACCTTTATTTTTAAATAATCCAGAATGGTATGTTGTGGATGATGAAAAAGGCAGATATCTTTTAACCGATAAAGCACCAAAAGAAGCTCAACAAAGTTATATTGAATTTTATGAAACATTAGAGAACTCTCGTTGGCACAGTCAGGAATTCAAAATAAAAGATATAAATGACTACATCGTCAAAACTACACAAGACAAATAAACATTCATAAAAACAAGCCTAAATATGGCTTGTTTTTTATAGAACTTATCCAATTAAAATACGAAAATCAATCGAAAAACTTATCCAAAAATTTTATCCAAAAAATCATGAAATCCTTTTGTTGTAAGGCATGTAGCCTCTTTGCTTAAAAACTGTAAATCCGTCGGCTTCGCCTTCGATGGTTCGAATCCATCCCTGCCCACCACGAATAATTAAAACACCAATGTTATGGTGTTTTTATTTTGTAAATATTGTGTCACATTTTAGTCACAAAATAAAAAAAGGAAGATTACTCTTCCCCAGACTGTCGAAAAACTGCGTGACCGAAAAATTTTGCAAAATTTTTCTTGCTTTGTTTACTGCAAAACGCCCAAAAACAGTCATTTAGGCATCTAAACTCCTGCTTTTGGGCATTTTGCGAGCCTCGCCTCACTTGTTTTTCGGCAGTCTGATTATTTGTCTACACGCTGAGGAAGATTACTCTTCCCTATTTTATTTATTTTGTCATTTATTTTTATCAATAATATCAGATATTTCTTTGAAAGCAGTATCAAAGTTTGTTGAATCTATTTTTATTATTGTGTTAAACTGATTCATAAAAGTGAATTGACGTTTTGCATAATTTCGTGAGCGTTTTTTGATAAGTTCAACACAGTCATCAAGAGATGTTTCACCTTTTATGTATGGCAGCAATTCTTTGTATCCTATTGCTTTGAAACAAGAGATATTTTCACCATACTTTTGATATATGGCTTTTGTTTCATTTACTAAGCCTTTATTTATCATTTCGTCTACTCTTGAATTTATTTTCTCATATAACTTTGCTCTGTCAGAAATAATTCCAAATATGAGATATTTTTCTGTTTCGTCGTTTTTTGTTGTTTTTGATTTAGTTTCTACTAGTTCGGCATATCTAAGTAGCCTTACCCTATTGTTTAAATCGTCTTTCTTTACTATTTTCCCACTGCTTTCTATGATATTTATTAGTTGTTCATTTGATAAATTTTGCAATTTAGAAACAATCTCTGGCTTCTTAACATTTCCAAGATTGTAATTTTCAGTCAAAGCTTTTATGTAAAGCCCTGTTCCACCAACGATAATAACGTTTTTTCCTTTTTTTTGTATGTCATGAATTGCTTTTTTACAATTTTCGACAAAATCAAACACGCTATAATTTTGGTTTGGCTCCAAAAAGTCTATGAGATGATGAGGTACACCCTGCATTTCATCTTTTGATACTTTTGCTGAACCAATATCCAAATATTTATATATTTGCATAGAATCACATGATATTATTTCTGCGTTATATCTTTTTGCTAATTTTATTGAAAGTGCTGTTTTTCCAACACCTGTTGGTCCATATAATACGATAATTTTCACTAAACTATCCTTTTAAACATTTTTTCAAGTTGTTTTTTATCAAATGTAACAACAATAGGTCTTCCATGTGGACACAATAAAGTTGTCTTTTGTTGTTTTAAAGTGTCTAGTAATATGTTTATTTCTTTTTCTGAAAGTTTGTAGCCTGCCTTTATTGCTGCTTTGCAACCCATAGTTGCAAATTCGTGTCTTAGAACTTCATGAGGCTTTTTAACTAATCCATTAAGATTACTAAACATTTCATTAAAGAAATCTTTTAGATTGATATCATTTAAAAGCATAGGAATACTATTAACTTTAAAAGTATTATGCCCAAAAGGAGTGATATCGAACCCATAACTATTTAATAACTCTAAGTTGTTTTCTAAAAATGAGTATTCGGCATCATTTATTCTAAGAATATAAGGAACTAAAAGCTGTTGAACTTGAATGTCTTCGGCATCTACTTCTGCCATAAATTTATCAAATAGTTGTCGCTCATGAGCAGCGTGCTGGTCAATAAAATATAGAGTATCTTCTTCCTGAACTATTATATATGTGTCAAAAGCAACACCAACAATAACTCTTTGAGGGTTAAATAGTGACTGATACTTTAACTGTTCTTTTTCTTCGTCTAAAACATTGTAATTGCGACTTTCAATAGTACTTGGCTTTTTAGTGTTGTCATCGCTTTCAATAGTTACTTCCATTGGAGCAAAGCTTCGTGAAAATACAAGGTCGTCAGGTTTTTTATTGTTCCAAAAATCTTGCAAATTTTTTTCATAGTTTTGTTGCTCAGTAAACGAAATTCCGTTTAATTCATCTATGGATTTGTTTTGTTTTGTTGATATTTGTTCATTATTGTCTAAATCTATCTGCTCGGTTTGAGTTTTGTCTGTAACGGTGTCTAAACTATTTTCTTGTTCACTTTCTACATGGTTAAATGCAAATCCGTCTTTAATGTGCGTTTGCCTTGACAGTGCTTCAAAGACAGCATTATTGAAAAGCATATATATTTGTTGTGAGTTTTCGAACTTCACTTCAAGTTTATTTGGATGAACGTTGACATCAACAGAGTTTGGTGGCATATGAAGAAATAGTACATATACAGGGAACTTGCCTTTCATCAAAAATGTCTCATAGGCATTTGATATGCTTGCAGAAATAGTTGAATTTATGCAATATCTGTTATTTACAAATAGTGATTGATAAGTCCTGTTACTCTTTGCAACAACCGGTGAAGATATGTAACCAGTGACAGCATAATCGCCTTTTTTATAATTAACCTCAATCATATTCGAAGAAATCTCGGCACCATAAATTGTGTATATGATATCGAGTAAACTACAATTGGTTGTATTATATATGATTTTGTCATCAACAATATATTTAAAATTTATATTGACATGTGAAAGCATAAGTTTTTCAACATAGCTGGTTATGTCATTCTCTTCAGTCTTTGGTTTTCTTAAAAATTTAGCACGTGCAGGCGTATTATAAAACAAATCGCTTACAACAATTTTAGTTCCGTTATTACTTGCGATTTCTGTTATAGATACTTTTTCTCCGCCTTCAAGTTCAATTTTTTGACCTATGCTATCTTGACTTGTCTTTGAAATTAATTTAACTTTAGATACTGCTGCAATACTGGCGAGTGCTTCACCGCGAAAGCCCATTGATTGCAAGTTATTCAAATCTTCAATTTTGCTTAGTTTACTTGTTGCGTGAGGCAAAAATGCAGTTTCTAGTTGGTCAGCTTTTATACCACAACCATCGTCTGTGACAGATATTTTCTTTATTCCCCCACCTTCAATTTCTATTGTGATATTCTTTGCGCCCGCGTCCACAGAATTTTCAACTAATTCTTTTACAATTGATGCTGGCTTTTCAACAACTTCACCTGCTGCAATTTTTGACCATACAGATTTTTCTAAAACTTTTATATCTGGCATAAGTCCTCCTATTTTATTTTGCTTTTTAAGTCACAAATGATTTCAAACGCACTAATTGGTGTCAATCGATTGACGTCAAGATCTTTTAAAATACTAATAATTTCAGTATAATTGACATCTTTTTGTTTTGCTTCATCTTTGTCTTCTGAGGCATTAAGTGCCAATGATTTCGTTGTATCATTCTTTTCTAGCATATTTGATATTTCTTTCGCCCTTTGAATAACTTGGTCTGGAACACCAGCAAGTGCAGCAACTTCAATACCAAAACTTCTTGATGCGCCTCCGCGTGCAATTTTACGTAAGAAGACAATGTGCCCATTTAATTCTTTAACTAAGATTTTATAATTTTTTACCCCAGGTAGAAAATTTTCAAGTTCAGTTAATTCATGATAGTGCGTTGAAAACAATGTTTTTGCATGCATATTATGTGATAAGTATTCAACAACTGACCATGCTATGCTAAGTCCGTCATATGTGCTTGTTCCCCTTCCTATTTCATCTAGCACAATTAAACTTTTGTCGGTCGCATTTTCCAAAATGTTAGCAACTTCTGACATTTCAACCATAAATGTCGATTGACCCAGTGACAAGTCATCACTTGCACCTACACGAGTAAATATTCTATCAGTGAGAGCAATTTCGGCTTGTCTTGCAGGGACAAAACTTCCTATATGTGCCATAAGTGTAATTAGTGCCACCTGCCTCATATAAGTGCTTTTTCCTGCCATGTTTGGACCAGTGATAATCATAGTTCTACTTTCATTGTCATCAAGATACGTGTCGTTTGGTATAAACTCATCTTTTGATAGTTCTTCCACCACTGGGTGTCTTCCATCAACAATTTTTATTGATGTCATTTTGTTGTTTATCTTTGGCTTTGTGTAGTTGTTTTTGATAGCAAGTTGGGCAAGCGAAAGTATGCAGTCAAGTCTGGCAATGGCACTTGATGTTTTTTGAAGTGAAACAACTTGTCCTAAAAGTTCTTCACGTATATCATTAAACAATCTTTGCTCTAATTTAAGTGCCTTTTCTTCTGCTGTCGATAATTTCTCTTCAAGATTTTTAAGTTCTTCTGAAACATATCTTTCATTGTTTGCAACTGTTTGTTTTCTGACATAGTCCAAAGGTAAATTTGATATATACTGTTTGTTTATTTCAATATAATAGCCATAAACTTTGTTGTATGCAACTTTTAAATTTTTAATTCCAGTAATTTCTTTTTGCCTTGTTTGGTAGTCGGCAATTAGTTGTTGGCTATTTTTTTGTGCATATCTATACTCATCAAGTTCTTTTGAATACCCATCTTTGAAAATACCACCAACATTTGTTAAAGTTGGAGGATTATCAACTATGGCATTTTTCAAACTGTCGACTATTGTCGAATAATCGTCTATATCGTCATGAATTGTCTTAATAAACTGTGAGTTGCAACTTTCAATAAGTGATTTTATTGCTGGTAAAAGTGCCAAACTCTCACAAAGTCCTTTGCAATCTTTTGGAGTAAAGTTATTATAAGAAATTCGTCCACATATCCTTTCAATATCATTGCATCTGTTTAGTATTGATGTTAAATTATCTCTTAGTATGATTTTTGAATACAAATCTTCAACTGCGTCCAAACGCAAATTTATGAGTTTTGCATCATAAAGCGGTTGTTCAATCCATGAACGAATAAGTCTTGCACCCATTGAAGTCCTAGTTTTGTCCATGACACCAATAAGTGAGCCACGCTTTCTTCTATCACGCATAGTTTCCATGATTTCAAGATTGCGTCTTGTGTTAATATCCAAAATCATAAACTTTTCTTCGCCAATGTATTTTAATGAATTGATGTGCGAAAGATCTCTCTTTTGTGTGCTGACTATATATCCCAAAAGTGCACCTGAGGAGATAACTGATGCAGAGTGTCTTTTTAAACCAAATTTTTCCTTATAATCACTTGAAAATTGTTTTTCAAGCACATCTTCGCATGTTTTTTTGTCAAATAGCTCTGCGTATTGGTATGAAAATTTTGGAATTAAATCGAGTTGTCTAACTTGGAGTTTACTTTCAACTTGTTTATCGCAGTAAGCCAAAATTTCACTTGGCATTATTCTAACCAAAATGTCGTTTAAACTCTTTATTTTGTCCTCTCCTGCTAATTCTATTGTTTTAAACTCTCCAGTTGACAAATCAAGATATGAAAGTCCGAAGTTTTCACCATCGTCATAGATTGATGCAATGTAATTATTTTGTTTGTCATTAAGCATTGATGCGTCAATCAAAGTTCCTGGCGTGATTATTCTTACGATATCTCTTTTTACAAGTTCATTGTATTTTTTGTCTTTTGGATCACTTGTTTGCTCACAGATAGCAATTTTATATCCAAGAGATATAAGTTTATTTATATAACCGTCGACTGCGTGATATGGAACTCCACACATTGGCGCTCTTTCGTCTATGCCACAATCTTTGCCCGTAAGTGTCAAATCGAGTACGTGAGATATTTCAACAGCGTCATCAAAAAACAGTTCGTAAAAATCACCAAGACGATAAAATAGTACACTATCAGGATTTTCTAATTTTGTGATAACGTATTGTCTCATCATTGGTGACAATTTTTTAATTTCTAAAATCTTTTTTAAGTCCATTAATCTTTAGTTCTCCTTTTGTGCTTTAATCTCCTTTTCTAGTTGCAAAAGATAATTTACACGGCGATGTTTTGTTTCATCATCAATTTGATTTGGCATCTTTTCTGCAACCGTGCCACTTCTTTTTGAATACATAAAAGCGAATATACCATCGTAGTTAACTTTTTTGACTAAGTCACAAGTTTGCATAAAATCTTGTTCTGTTTCACCTGGAAAACCAACAATTATGTCAGTTGTAAGCCTTATGTTTGGCATTTTTGACCTTAGTTTTTCAACAATAGATAAATAGTGCTTAATTGTATAATTTCTGTTCATTTTTTTAAGTATTCCATTTGAACCGCTTTGAACTGGAAGATGAAGTTCTTTCAAAATTTTGTCATTTTTTGCCATAACTTCAATTAAATCATCACATAAGTCTTTTGGATGTGAAGTCATAAACGTCAATTTAAAATCTCCTTCAATATTGCAAATATCTTGCAATAGCTCGCTAAATGTTCCTTGTGACTTGTCATCATTGCCATAAGAATTGACATTTTGACCAAGAAGCGTAATTGTTTTGTAGTCGTCACTTGAAACAATATCTTTTATCTCTTTTAAAATATCGGCTTTCTTGCGACTTTTTTCTCTTCCACGTACATATGGAACAATGCAATATGTACAAAAATTGTTACAACCATACATGATATTAACCCAAGCGTTGTCACCGCTTGAGCGCTTTGAAATCAATTCTTCGTGAAGGTCTCCACTTTCTTCATAATCGCAAATTCGCTTTTTGTCTTCAACTTTTCTTTGAATTAAACTTTTTAATTTATATAAATTATGTGTTCCAATGATTATATCAATAAATGGGAAAGTTTTAAATAACTTTTCTTGAACACTTTTTTGTTGAGTCATGCAACCACATACAATAATTAACAAATTTTTATTTTTTTTCTTTTGTTGTTTAAGGGCACCAATATTGCCAAAAGCTCTGTCTTCTGCTCCCTCTCTTATTGCACAAGTGTTGAAAACAATAATATCGGCATCTTCTCGTTTCTCTGTTTCTTTATAACCTAATTCTTCCAAAATAGCAGCTATTTTTTCAGATTCATGGACATTCATTTGACATCCGTATGTAACAATATTATATAACATTAATTCTCCTAAGCTTTGTTTTCATTATACACTATTTGATACCAAATTTACAATAAATATCTATTAAATAAAAAATTTTATTATGGTAGTAATAATTACACAATAAATACTCATAATAAACTAGGTATGAAAAAGGTTATAAAAAAAGTCTTGTTATACTCCTCTATTACACTTTTGTGTATAATAGCTGTTTTTTCACTGTTTATTGTTGGAACATATCTTTTTTCAGACAAAGTTCAATTTGACATAAATAAAATCAAATATTCAAATATATCAATAAATTTATTTGACAAGAGCAACAGACCAATAAAAGATAATACCATGGGTAGTAGTTTTGTCAAATTGCACACACTAAATGACTATACTATTCAAGCTTTTATATCTATTGAAGACAAAGATTTTTATAAACATCATGGACTAAATTATAAACGAATGGCGGTAGCGATGTTAAAAAATATAACATCGTTTAAACTAAAAGAAGGAGCATCAACCATAAGTCAACAACTCATAAAAAACACTCACCTAACAAACGAAAAGACTTTTACAAGAAAAATTAATGAAATAGTGCTGACTAAAAAACTTGAAAAAACTTTAACCAAAGACCAAATACTTGAATACTATTTAAACATCATATATTTTGGAGATAATTGTTATGGTATAGAAAATGCAAGCAGATATTACTTCTCTAAATCAGCAAAAGACTTAACTCTAAGCGAAAGTGCAACTCTTGCTGGTATGATAAAATCACCTAACGCCTACTCACCTATTAAAAATATGGAAAAATCAAAGCAAAGACGGAATATTGTTCTAAACGAAATGCTAGATGATAATAAAATTACTTTTGATAATTACAACAACGCAAGACTTAGTGACATTGACGTAAAAATAACTCCAATACTAAACAACACATTAAATTCTTATCAAAGTGCTGTCGTTAGCGAAGCGTGTGATATATTAAACATGCCTGCAAAAAATATCGCAATTGGAGAGTACAATATATACACATATTATGATGCTAATAAGCAAAAAAATTTGATGGATAGTTTTAATTCATATGATATAAATAGTGATTATTTAGGGATATCAATTTCTGCTGATGGAACAAAAATTGAAGCGTACTATGGAAATGCTCCTGTTGAAATGTTAAATGCAAAAAGACAGCCCGGCTCAGCAATAAAGCCAATACTCGTTTATGCACCTGCTTTAAATGAGAATATAATATCACCCCTTACTCAGATAAATGACGAGTACATAAACATCAATGGTTACAGTCCTAAAAATGTCAACGATGTGTATCACGGATATGTTTCTGTACGTGAGTGCGTAAGTAAGTCGCTAAACATTCCTGCAGTCAAAGTGCTTAGCTATACAGGAATTGATAAATCAAAATATTACGCAAAAAGGTGTGGAATTGAATTCGATAAATCAGATGACAATCTAAGTATTGCCCTTGGAGGTATGTCTTATGGAACATCACTTAAACAACTTACAAACGCCTATTCAGTATTTTCAAATAACGGTAAATTTACTGAGGCAAAATTTATCAATTACATAACTGATAAAAATGGAAAAATTATTTACCACAACACGCCAACATCATCAAGTGTTTTACGTGACGACACAGCATATCTTATGACCGATATGCTAAAAACTTGTGCAAAAAGCGGAACAGGAAGAAAACTTTCTGATACCAAATTTGAAGTTGCGACCAAAACAGGAACTGTTGGAAACACAAAAAACACCAATGCATATAACATTTCATACACAACTAGTGATATTGTTGGTATTTGGCTAGGTAACGCAGACAACACGCCTATTGACTATGTTGGAGGCGGACTTCCAACAGATATCGTGAAGTTATATCTTAATGGCATATACAAAAATACGTCAGTTAAACCTTTTGTTATGCCAAATAGCGTATACAAGGAAAATATAGACACACTAAGTTTAAGCAATGAACATATAGTTTACAAAGCCAACAATTACATTCCACAAAAGTACATCACAACTGAGATTTTTTCAAGATTCAATCCACCAAAAGAAAAATCAACAAAATTTATAAGTGTTGCCCCACCACATCTAAGTGGTAAAGTTGAAAATGGCAAAGCTGTACTTAGTTTCGATGCCCAAGATTATTTAATATATGAAATATACTGTGAATGTGATGGAGAGCAAAATTTACTCAGTGAGATATCAAATCAAAGTGGGATATGTGAACAAAGTTTTGATATAGATAAAAGAAGCCAATATTTCATAATCACCAAAATAAAAAATTACGCTGACAATACAGAGATTATCAGCGATAAAAGTAACATAGTTGATCTTGTTCCTTAAATATTAAGTTTTTCTTTAATTTTGATCTCAATTTCTTCCATGACATTTGGATTATCTTCAAGATATTTCTTTGCGTTTTCTTTACCTTGACCGATTTTTTCGTCGTTGTATGAGAACCAAGAGCCAGTTTTTTGACAAATACCCTGTTCAACAGCCATATCAAGTATGCAACCTGTTTTTGAAATGCCTTTGCCATATATTATATCAAATTCAACAGTTTTGAAAGGTGGCGCAAGTTTGTTTTTGACAATTTTGATTTTTGTTCTATTGCCGACAAACTCGTCACCATTTTTAATTGTGTCAACTCTTCTAACGTCCATTCTTACACTTGCATAAAATTTAAGTGCTTTTCCACCAGCAGTAGTTTCTGGATTGCCAAACATAACTCCAATTTTTTCTCTTAATTGGTTAATAAAGATTATGCAGGTCTTACTTTTGTTTGCAATACCCGCAAGTTTTCTTAATGCTTGGCTCATAAGTCTTGCCTGCAAGCCAACATGATTTTCCCCCATATCACCATCAATTTCTGCCTTTGGTGTGAGTGCTGCTACGGAGTCAACAACGACAACGTCAACACTCGCTGTTCTTACCAATGTGTCACAAATATCAAGCGCCTGCTCACCATTATCTGGCTGAGAAACATAAAGGTCGCTAACATTGACACCTAGATGCTCAGCATATATTGGGTCAAGTGCATGTTCAGCATCAATAAAGGCAGCAGTGCCACCTGCTTTTTGTGCTTCCGCAATGATATGAAGTGCTATCGTTGTTTTACCAGATGATTCTGGACCATATATTTCAACAATTCTACCACGTGGAACGCCACCTACTCCCAATGCTAAGTCAAGAGGTAAACAACCTGTTGGTATGACATCAATTTTTTGCACAGGGGCATCACCAAGACGCATAATTGCACCCTTTCCAAATTGTTTTTCTATTGCAAGAATTGCTTGGTCAAGTGATTTCTTTTTATTCTCGTCCATTTTTCCTCCAAAATTTCTAATATATTATACAGTAATTTGCTCAAAATGAAAATCATTTTTTTTCAATTTTTTTATTAAATAAAAATAACTTGCAGTACATATACAGTCTACTATCTCCTCGTGAGAACCTTTAAAAATATTTTTATAAACGTGTATTTCATTTCTATCGCCAACTGCAATATAACTTAGTCCACTAGCGAGATTATTTGCTGATGTTGTTGTGCCTACAGTTGCAATTACTAAATTTGCACTTTTATTTTGTTTTAAATATTCAACAGCAATATTGTAAACAACATTTGCGTCGACATCACCTGAATCTATGTCCTGTAAATCAAGTTTGTCTTTTTTATCTTCTTTTGAAGTGAGTACCAAACTTGGAGCAATATAATTTTTTGCATCAGGTGCTTGCCTATTTAATCTTGACATAAGTTCGCCACAAGTTACATCTTCAACAAAGCCTATTTTTATGTCATTCATTTTTAAAAGTTCATAAAGCACTTTTTCAATAGGCACATCTTCAACTGCGTATATGAATTTGTCTAGTTTAAGCAAAACATTTTTTGCAACTTCTTCTAGGTGTTCATTTTCAGCTCCAGCTTTTAATACGATATCAACTTCAAACGGCTTCGCGAAAAGATTTATTGACACCTTAAACTTGTTTTTTATTTCAGAATAAATTGCTTGGATTATACCATTTTCTGACAACCCAAAAGTCTTAAAAGTATAATTTTTATATTTTTTCTTTTGGTTGCTAAGAATAAAGTCCAAAACGACATCGTCAAACATATCTCTAGCATCTATATAGTTATTTGGTAATACGCAAAAAATATCACTTTTATAAGTTACAATATAACCCTGCACACGACCACGTGGATTGACAACTGCACGTGCAATAGATGGAATTTTCCACTCATTTTCATCGTCTTTTGTTGGAACTTGATTGTGCTTTTTATTGTAATCAAATAGAGCATTTTTTAAATACGGATTATCAATAAGTGAAGATCCACAAAGGTCAGCAATATACTGGTTCAAAGTTAAATTAGCTTTATCAACTAAAAAAATATATATATCATTGCCTTTTAAAGCAATGTTTAGTTGTGAATTAAAATCAATATTATTTGACAATATACATTGTTTTTCTATTCTAAAGTTATTTTTAAATAAACTTTCGCTAAGGTATGAAGACAAAATATTCAATTCCTTTCCCATCAGCGATTTGTCTGAAATTGTATAAATGGAAATCATATGTTATTCCTTAATAACACTTCTATTTTTTATCATGTAATTAAGCATTGACCAAACTGTTAAAACAACAGCTATTCCCAAAATAACGTAAGATATGATTGTATATACATACAAAAATGTTTCATTTATTGATATTAAATTAAAATAACTAAGTAGCATGAATAAAATCATTGCGATATCAGTAAATATTGCTTTGATTTTTCCAAGCTTATCTGCAGCCATTACGAAATTTTTTGTTGCAGCAATTTGTCTAAAAGCACTTATTATCATATCCCTACCAATGATTATTGTTGCAACAATTACCCCATATGGTGCCAAAATTGTGCCATCACAAATGACCATAAGAAGTGCTGATAAAACTAAAATTTTATCTGCATTGGTATCCAAAAGTTTTCCAAGATCTGTGACCATGTTATATTTTCTAGCAATGTATCCATCAAGTGTGTCGGTTAAAACGGCAAGAACAAACAGAACAACTGCGACAATTTTGCCCCAAGTCCAAAATGGTTGCAAGTAGAAAAACATTACAAAAGGTATAAAACATATTCTTAAAATACTTAACTTATTTGGTAAATTCATATAATTTCTCCTTTAAATATATCATTATTATAATCAGTAAGTTTCACATTATAAAACTCGCCAATTTTTAAATTTTGTGCACTAACTTCTATCACGAAGTCAATGTTTGGTGATGAAAATTGATCTCTTAATATATAGCAATTATTTTGTTCATCATAGTAATCAACAACGGCTTCAACAACTTCACCCACTCTTTTTAAGTTTAGCTTATCACTAACTATTTTTTGAATACCATATATTTTTTTCAACCTTAATTTCTTTATAAATGAAGGTATTTGTTTCATATAGTATGCTTTTGTTTTATCTTCTCTATAATATGGGAAAAATCCAACATCTGGCATTGGATACTGCTGAATAAACTCTAAAAGTTTATTGAATTTTTTCTTAGTTTCGCCAGGAAAACCAACTATGTATGTTGACCTAAGTGCAATTTTAGGATATTTTTGCTGTATTTTTTGTATAAGCTCTCTTGTCTTATTTTCATCAAGTTTTCTGTTCATTTCACGAAGTATATCATCATCAATATGTTGAAGTGGTATGTCTAAATATTTACATATTTTTTCATTTTCATAAATATAGTCAAGAAGTTCATCTGTTATCATTTCAGGATATAGATAATGAAGCCTTATCCATTTTATATCACGAATTTTACTCAGTTTTTCAAGCAGTGGAATTAACATGACTTGACCATATAAATCTTCACCATATCTTGAAACATCTTGTGCAACAACAATAAGTTCTTTCACTCCCTTTGATGCTAAAAGTTTTGCTTCTTTAACAACATCATCAATTGGCACAGATTTATATCGGCCACGTATTCGTGGAATTGTGCAATATGCACACCCATTATTGCAACCATCTGCGATTTTTAAATATGCGTAATGAGATGGAGTTGTGAGTAATCTCCCCTGATTTTTGAATCTGTCTTTATGCTCAATTTGATACAAATCAAATACTACTTTTAAGATTTGGTCATTGTCTTTCACTCTAACAAAAGCGTCAACTTCCGGTATTTCTTTTTTTAAAGTGTCTGCATATCTTTCATTTAAACAACCTGTTACAATCACTTTTTCACATTTGCCATTTTTTTGCTTTACTGCAAGGAAGATATTGTCAATTGCCTCTTTAACAGCAGAAGAAATGAAAGCACAGGTATTTACAATTATTATCTCTGCATCTTCAATATTTGGTACAATTTCAAAGCCAAAATCTGAGAGTGCACCAAGCATATGTTCAAGGTCCACCCTGTTTTTGTCACATCCAAGGCTTATCGCCGAAATTTTTTTTGTCTTTAGTTGTTCAACCGTCATTTATCTCTCCAAATAAATCTATATATTGCTCCTTAGTTATTAACACAGTGCGTGGCTTACTTCCGTCTTGAGCAGAAATGAAATTGTGATCTTGCATTTGGTCAATAATTCTTGCAGCACGAGGATAACCTATCACCAAACGTCTCTGTAACATTGAAATTGAAGCCTGACCATTTTCTATAACACATCTAAGCGCCTGAGGCATAAGTGGATCAAAGCCATCGGACACATTGTCACCATTAGCACTTGCCATAATGTCTTGTGGTGGATTTTGAATTTGTGTTTCCACTTTATCATCGTAATCATAATCTTTGTTATTTTCCTTGACAAAGTCAACAATGTTTGCGACTTCAGAAGATGTAACAAAACATCCTTGAATACGTCTTGGCTCTGGTGCGTCGTTAGGTTTATAGAGCATATCACCTCTTCCAAGAAGTTTTTCAGCACCACCTTGATCCAAAATTGTTCGGCTATCAGCAAAACTCATAAGTTTGAAAGATATTCTTGATGGGAAGTTGTTTTTCATAGTTCCTGTGATAACATCAACTGATGGTCTTTGTGTAGCCAAAATCAAGTGTATGCCTGCGGCTCTGGACTTTGCAGCAAGACGAGTAAGTTTTTCTTCAACATCTTTTTTAGCACTCATCAAAAGGTCAGCAAGTTCATCAACTATGACGACAATGTATGGCAGTTTTTCATTTGTGCCTTCCATAACAGCGCTTGAAGTGTTGTATTCTGTTATATCCTTTGTCCTTGTGTCTTTAAATAGCGAGTATCTTCTCTCCATCTCATTGACAGCCCATGAAAGAGCATTTAAAGCTTTGTCTGGATCTATGATGACATTTGGTATTAAAAGGTGTGGCAAGCCATTATAAATTGAAAATTCAACTTGTTTTGGGTCAATTAGAATAAGTCGTACATCATCAGGACTTGTTTTGTATATTAAGCTTAAAATAATAGCATTTAGACATACAGACTTACCACTACCTGTTGAACCAGCAACCAAAAGGTGTGGCATCTTTGCTAAATTGCAAAGTCTTACTGCTCCTGATATATCTTTTCCAAGAACAAAAGTAAGAGGTGCTTTGGCATTTTGAAATTCTTGCGATGCCATAATATCTCTAAGCCCCACAGTTGCAATTTTTTCATTTGGTACTTCTATACCAACTGCACTTTTACCTGGTATTGGTGCTTCAATACGTATATCACCATTTGCAGCAAGATTTAAGGCGATATCATCTGAATGTGCTAAAATTTTCTTGACGGAAATACCTGTGGGCATTTCAAGTTCATATCTTGTTACCGCTGGTCCCACAACAACTTCTATAACTTTTGCAGGTATTCCAAAAGTTTCTAGCGCTGTTTCAAGTTGTTGACGCTTTAACATAACATCTTCGTTAAGTTCACTTAAATCCATTGATCGCGTTGTCAAAAGTTCAAGTGATGGCTGAATATAACGATGAGGTTTTTTAGGTTTAAGAGGCTCTGTATCAAGTTTTTGCTGTTCCATCTTGGGTTTTTGATAATCTGTGTCAAGATTGAGATTTCTAAGTCCTCTACGACTATTTTCAGGTTTTAGTGGTTTTGCGTCTGTATCTATCTTGGTATCTTTAATAAGTGATGCTAAAACATTTTCAGCAAAATCCTCTGTGCTTTGCACATTATTATTTGAAGGTTTTTTCTCGGTTTGTGAAGAACTATCAACATTAACAACTGGTGCAATAAAAGGTTTTTCATCTTTTTCTATATTATCTTGTTCATTAAGCGATACAGAAAAATCATGAACAACTTTTGAAGGAGTAACTTCTTCTGGTTTGTCCTGTCTTTTTAAAATGTTTATATTGTCTTGAATTTTAGTATTTGAAATTATAGGTCTTGTGTTGCCCTTATATTTCGTCATATCAATTTTGACTGTGTCATCTTTGCTAAATAAAAACTTTTTTAGTGCTTCTTTGTCATTTAATTCAATATTTTTGTTTGTTTCAGGCTGTTTTTCAATGTTAGTAGATATTGTTCCGACAATACGTTTTGAAGCATCATCAAGTGGCTCGCTTTCAAGTTTTGCATCAAGAACAATGTTTGGTGCTGGAACTTTTTGTTGCTTTTTTGGTGTACTTTCAACATTTTCAATTTTTGGTAATTGTGAAGTTATTTGAACAGGTCTTTTCAAAGTCTGCGATTTGTTTAAATAGAAGATATAGTCAGCAAGGAGTGCACCAAATATAATTAGTGCAATACTAAATAAAATATATGCACCTGCTTCGCTTAGTAAAAATATAAATGGTGCAGTTAAAATTCCGCACATTATTCCCCCAACAGACATTTTTTGTGTGTAACATCTACCAAGATATTCAAAAAAAGTACCTGACTTATCAATAAAAAGCATATGCAATATGCAAAGAAGAGAAAATAGAGCACACAAAAGATAAACGACATATTTTGCCGTCATGACATATTTTTTATTATTGACAAGAGCCAAGCCTATTACAAAAATAGTGATAAATAAAGGATATGAAAAAAGTCCAAAAACTCCTAAAAGAAATGACTTTAAAAATTGTATGAAACTTGTTAGAAGCGACAAAAAAGCGATAGAAGAAATAACCAGTAAAATTATACCGATTATTTTGTTTCTATCCTTAGCTGTCTTTTCTTTTTTAGGTTGTCTAGATAAGTTATAAACTGTCACAATAAACTCCACTTAGAGTATATCACTAAGTGGGAGAATTCTGCAAGTTTAATTTATAAAATATTTTCGGAAACAGTTGTCAATTTATATCCGCTTTGAGTATAAAAAGTAATAATTTCGGGAAGTGACTGCAAAGTTGCGGCTGTTGGATGCATCAAAATCAAATCTCCGTTTTTTGGATTTTTTGTTGCACGCGAAATTATAAGATTGCTATCTTGGTCACGCCAATCTATTGTGTCTTTACTCCACATAATAGTCTTATAGCCCATATCTTGTGCCACCTTTAAGGTGTTTTGCCCATATGAGCCACTTGGTGGTGCAAACAAAGTCATTTCATAATTAAGTGTTTGCTTAATCACCTCATGCGTTAATCCTATTTCACTCATATTTTTTTCTATGCTTAAAGTTTTATGGTCTTTGTGCCAATAACCGTGATTGCCTATCTCGTGACCTTGACTTAATATGTCCTCAAGAAGCTCCGTGTGTTTGATTGCCCAACTTCCCCCAACAAAAAAAGTAACCTTAACATCATTTTCGGACAAGACATTTAAAATATCTGGAATATATTGTTCACCCATATAGACATTGAACATCAAAGAAACATTGTTGTTATTTTCGTTTCCATGATAATAAGCCGAATATCCATTGCTACCAAATACCTTTGTTGTTGTCCCAAGTATTGTAAGAGAGCCTATAAATACCAGCATAAGACATAAACTTATATTGACAATGTATTTTCGAAAAAATTTTTCTGAGATTTTTTTCATATCATATTGTATGCTAAGACTTAGTTGTATATTAAAAAAATCACACTAAACGTGGGGTGCACCCCAAAAGTTGGACAAAAAATTAATATTATATTGCTATATTATGAGTTCGGTATTGCACCGGGCTCATTTTTAATTTAAGTATTATTCTTTCGTTGTTGTAATAATATATGTATTCT
>CALWTH010000053.1 GCA_944384405.1 uncultured Clostridia bacterium | reverse complement strand
TAAAATATAAGTAGCGTAGGGAGGGGTTTTGGTATATACAAAGTATAAAAGTTTCAAATCATTTTATTTTGTAGTGATGTACATAACCTTTATAGTTGTAAGTATAGTGTACACCGCCCAACTTTTTACAGCATATCATCCAAAACTCACCACATGGCAAGATGTGGCAAGTTATGATTTTTCGCTTGTTGACCAAACATATGAAGATGGGACATTAACCAATACATATGGAATTTCAACACCAGAGCAACTAGCAGGAGTGTTTAGTATAGATGAATACACTCAGCAAAATATAGATAAAGCCAATGCAGTTTATGCAGATAACATTACCAGCATAGGTTCATCTAATGATGTCAAACAGATAAATAATGAATATGTGCTTTTAAATGACGTAAATATGTCGGGGAGAAGTTGGACACCAACAGCAAATTTCACGGGCACATTTAATGGAAACTACCATGTTATACAAAATTTAAGCATTTCAAGTTCAAGTTATGCTTATCTTGGTATGGTGCAAAGGCTTAATGGAACAATAAAAAACTTGTTTTTAAAAAACATAAATGTAACAAACAACAGAAAAACAAGAGGTCAAGGTGGCGCAGGGAGTGTTGCTGGAGAATGTTATGGTGATATAGAAAATGTAACTGTTCTTAGTGGTTCAATAACAGGACCTCAGTATTATAATAATGATGATAGAAAAACGGGTGGATTAACGGGAGCACTTACAAGTGGTGGACAAATAACGAACTGTGTAAATTATGCCTTTGTTGGGAGGTCAAAATTTTCTGGTGGTATAGTTGGTATACAATATAGTGGCACAACAATACAATTTTGTTATAATTATGGCTCAATATCTAATGGGACAAATGATTGGCCACGTGCAGGTGGAATATGTGGCGAAAGTTATGGAACAATTAAACTATGTGTAAACTATGGCATTGTAACAAGCACAACAACACCTGAAGGGGGCGGAGATGTAAGGGCTGGTGGTATTGTTGGATACACCACACAATCTATTGACCAATGTGCAAACTTTGGGAGAGTTAGAGCGGGCAGCAGTTCCACTGATAAAACATATGTTGGAGGAATTGCTGGTTACAATGAAGCCCAAATTACAAATTGCTATAATATGGGTGATATTACTGCGAATGCAAAAAACAATTCAACATCAAGCGAAATAGACCCCAATATTGCATCTGCATACTATTTATGGGAAGACGACAAAAACAAAGAACTATGGACTGGAACTGAGGAGTGTATAGAGGCGTCTAACACCGATTGGGATTCAATAGTAAAAAGACAATCATATGATGCAATGTCATTTGCGATCAGTGCAAAAAAAAATAATCATTGGGAACATAGACCTGACGTATATTTTATTTATAGAGATCAAAAAGTGAAAAAAACTGTTTATGATAAAAAGGCTTATGCTGGTGGGATAGTAGGATATTGTTCTAGTAAGGTTACAAATTGTTATTCAGCATCACAAAATATTCAAGGGGGATGCAAATATGGTTCTTTAAGCAGAGAGGTAAAGTATGCAGGTACACACTACGGAGAGGGCAACAATCTTTGTAACAATTTTTATAATAAAACAAAAAAGTTTGTATACAATTATTTAGAAGATATTTATTATGATGCAATAGTTGGCAAACAGGATTGTGAAATCACAAATTGTAGAGTTTTATCTAATTTAAGTTTACCAATTTCAATTGGCATAAATTCAACAGCAAACGACCAATTCTCGATAAATGGCAAAGTCAGTACGACAACTTTTAAGATGTACAAAGATCCTAAAAGAAATTGCTATTATATGCTACCCGCTTCAACTTGGGATTACCTCAAATCTTACACAATAAATGATTTACCAGGTGATTTTCCAGAGACAAGTCAAAAGGCAATATGGATAAATAGCAGTAACACTTCATTGAATCTAGGTCTTGGTCTTAAAAGTATAACTTATACGGGGTGGTTTGGGATACAAGGAACATATAAATATTGGTTTTATGAACCTTATAGAAGGATGAATTCAAGCACAAATGAAAAGAGTGAATTGTCAATTGAAAATTGTCTTGGAGAGTATCAGATTTTTGATATTGATTATTTAATAGGCTCTACAGAAGAGCATATTACAATTATGAAAAGTTACAATAAAGTTTACAAAAATAGTTTAAATGGATTATCTTCATCTATATGGAATTATTCAACTTCCATCAACAACGGATATCCATATCTTAAAAACCTGTACTGGTGAGCACTTATACATTCTGAGATTTGCCTCCATAACGTCTGACGAAGAATCTATTCTGTCACCCTGACCATTGCCTCCTTGACGGAGAGGAAGGGTAAGAAGCAAAATAAGGCAGAATACTCAACGACTTTTGCATTTTATTTGTCTAAAATTATCTTTTTTGATATAATAAAAATATGCAGTGGGAAATTGCCATAATTAAATTTTTACAAAGTGGTCAAAATTCTTTTTTTGACACATTTTTTTGGATAATTAGTTTATTTGCAAGTTTTTTAGGTGTTATTTTATTTTTTATTATATTTTATTTTTTTGCAAATAAAAAATTTTCATTTTATTTTATTTTATCAACAATAATAAATATTTGTTTTAATTATTTATTAAAATTCTTTTTCAATCGTCCAAGGCCTTTTGAGGTTGATGCTGGCGTTATAAACAAGCTTGAAGCAGTGGGGCAGAGTTTCCCTAGTGGACATATGGTTTGTGCAACAACAATGGTGTTTTTTATACTACTTTTTGCGCTTCAAAAATGCAAAAAAAGATGGACAAAAATATTGATAATAATTTTAAGTGTTTTATTTTTAATTTTGACGGCACTTTCAAGAATGTATCTTGGACAACATTATTTAACAGATATATTATCAGGCACACTTCTTTCGCTTATTTTGTGTACTTCTCTTTTAAGTTTAGTAAAAAAACAGCTTGTAATTTAATTTTTCGTATTAAAAATATGCTTTTTTCATAAAATATATAGTATGAAAAAAGCGGGAATAATATCAATAATTTTTGTTACGCTGGCCATAGTGCTAATATACCTCTTTTTGTGCCTTAGTTATATTTTTTATCCAATAAAGTACAAAGACACAATACTTTTATATAGTGAAAGATACAATATTGAAAGCAACCTTGTGGCGAGTTTAATCAATGCCGAAAGTGGATTTGACAAAGACGCAATTTCTTCAAAAGGTGCAATGGGACTTATGCAACTAATGCCAAAGACGGCAGAGTGGCTTGCCGAAAAACTTGGGATAGAATATAGAGAAGACAAACTTTTTGACCCAGAATATAACATAATGCTGGGGACTTACTATCTATCATATTTAAGTCAAAAATTTGAAAATGTTCGCACAATGCTATGTGCATACAACGCTGGTGAGGGTGTGGTCAACAGTTGGCTAAAAAATAAGGACTATTCATCTGACGGCGAAACTTTGGATGTTGTGCCATATGGTGACACTCTTGCATATGTTGAAAAAATTGAAAAAGGCTTAAAAATCTACGAGAAAAAATTAAAGTAAATCGTCGTTATTGTCTGCGTTTTCTTGCTCTTCAATTCTAAGGGCAGTTGAATTTATTAACTTGTCATTTTGGCTAATAAGTGGTTTTATGCAATCATAACCATATTTTTGGCGTATCTTGTCTATTGTGTTTTCAAGTGTGCGTCTATTTCTATCGGTGTCGAATAAATCTAGTTGCGACATATTTTCACTATCAAGATTTGAAACGCTAATTCTTATACTTCTAAGCGGATAAAGTTCGTTCCACAAACTATCAATAATTTCAAGTGTTTCATTATAAAGTATTTTTGAAATATTTGTGCTTTTGGTCATGGTGTGGCTTTTTGATATCCATGTTAAATTGTTTTGTCTAAGTGACACAGAAACTGTTGAACCACTCAAATGTTTTGCCCTTAGTCTTGTCGCTATTTCGTCGCATAAAAACATAACAACGCTTCGAAGTTCTTTTTTTGTTTTGACATCAACAAGCGTAGTAGTGCCATTGCCAACACTTTTCACAATGTGCGTGTCTTCAACATTTTGCACATCGTCATCATCAATCCCGCGAACATTGTTCTGCAGTTTTTGCCCAACCACACCAAACTTGTTTTTAATTATGTTCTCGTCATAATCTGCAAGGTCACCAAGCGTAAATATGTTTAGTTTGTTTAGTTTTGCTTCAATCTTCTTTCCAACTCCAATGATGCTACCAAGTGGCATATTGTATGTCTTTTGTTTAAAATTCTCAGGTGAAAGAATTGTGACTGCGTCAGGCTTTTTCATATCACTGCCAAGTTTTGCAAAAGTTTTTGAAAAGCTCACTCCAACAGATATGGTCACACCAATTTCTTCTTTTATTCTTTTTCTGAGTGTGTTTGCCACATTTATTGCATCTCCAAAAAACTTGACTGTATCAGTTATGTCCAGCCAGCACTCGTCAATTCCAAAAGGTTCAACTTTGTCGGTGTATTCTTCATATATGGCTCTTATACGCCTTGAATACTTTTCGTAGATTTTGTGGTGTGGTCTGACGCATACAAGGTTAGGGCACTTTTTTTTCGCTTCAAAAATAACATCACCAGTTTTGACTCCAAATTGTTTAGCAATTTCATTTTTTGCAAGCACTATACCATTTCTTTTTGTAACTTCACCTGTGACGGCGACAGGTTGGTCTTTTATTGAAGGGTTCAACGCACATTCGCATGACGCATAAAAATTGTTGACGTCACAATGAAGAATTATCTTTTTTGTTTGCATTTTTCCCTCCTTTTGATATAATTGTACTAATCTTAATATGACAAATATAAGGGCTTTTATGAGAATTTTATTTAAAGATGCAAATATATTAAACGTTAAAGACGGCACATTGTCACTTGGCAATGTAATAACTTGTGGGAACACCATTGAATATGTAGGAACGTCTAGTTTTGGCGAATTTGATGAAGTTATTGATTGCAACAAAAATATTGTTATGCCAGGCTTTGTTGATGCTCACTGTCACTCACCAATGTCAATTCTTCGTGGGACTGGTGATGACACAGCACTTGATGAATGGCTTTATAATTATATGATTCCACTTGAAAATAAACTCACGCCAGATGACATCTATTGGGGTGAAAAACTTGCAGTACTTGAATATCTCGCAAGCGGTATCACGACAGTTGAAGAATGTTATTTTGAAAATGAAAAAATTTTGCAGGCTTTGTCACAGTCGGGGCTTAGAGCGCGTGTGGGCTTTGGTCCTTCAACAAGAAAGGTGAGTGGTGATTTACAAACTTATTTAAAAACTCAACTTAGTTTATTTGAAAAATATGATAGTTCACTTTTAAAGCCATGTGTTTATATACATGCGATATATTCAACAACGCAAGAAGATATTGAAAAAAGTGTTGATTTTTCCGCGAAACACAATTTGCCAATGAGTATACACCTTAGCGAAACACTTGACGAAGTGGGAAACTGCACTGTGCAGAATGGCGGACTCACTCCTCCACAATACCTTGAAAGTTTGGGCTTTTTTGATAGGCAAACACTATGCTATCACTGTGTGCATATGGACAAAGATGATTTGCAAATTTTGTCCGACTATGATGCAAGCATATGCACTTGCCCATCATCAAATGTAAAACTTGCAAGTGGTATCGCACCAGTGTACGCAATGCAAAATAAGGGAATAAACATAGCAATAGGCACAGACGGACCAGCGTCAAATAACAGTCTTGATATGTTCAAAGAGATGTTTTTGGTCGCCACACTTTCAAAGGTAGCAATAAGTGATGCAAGCGTGGTTAAGGCAAGTGAAGTGCTGAAAATGGCGACATTAAACGGAGCAAAAGCACTGGGCTTTGACAGTGGTGAAATTGCCAAAGGCAAAAAGGCAGACATAATAGTTGTTGACATTCATAATCCGCATATGCACCCACATGATAATCTTGTATCAAACCTTGTGTATTCTGCAAAGTCATCTGATGTTAAACTTACAATGGTTGACGGAAAAATTTTGTATCGAGATGGCAAATATACAAATGAAGATGTGGAGCAAATTTACAAAAAAGTTGATGAAATAAAAAAGAGGTTAAAAAATGAACATTAATGAAACATTATCAAAAGAGTTTGATGTTAGACTTGATAGAGTTGAAAATATTGTAAAAATGATTGACGAAGGAGATACAATACCATTTATTGCAAGATACCGAAAAGAACTTACAGGCAGTCTTGATGACCAAATTTTGCGCGAGATGAATGATAGACTAAACTATTTGCGTAACTTAGAAAAGCGTAAAGCAGAAGTTGAAAATAGCATAAAAGAGCAAGAAAAATGGACTGATGAGATTGCAACAAAACTAAGTGAAGCCAAGACTTTAACAGAAGTTGAAGATATATATAGACCATATAAGCCAAAGCGCAAAACGCGTGCATCAGTTGCTATTGCAAAAGGCTTGCAACCACTTGCAGATATCATTGTTAAACAAGAGTTTGACGGCGACATACTTAAATTATGCGAAGAGTATGTAAATGAAGAAAAAGGCGTCAAAACGCCAGAGGAGGCACTTGCAGGGGCAAAAGATATCATTGCAGAAATGATAAGCGATGACAGTGAATTGAGGAAAACACTTCGTGAACTTTTGGAGAAAAAGGCAAGCATAAAGACTTCACTTCTTGATAATGAGAAAAATAAGACATACGAGATGTATGCAGACTATACAGAGCCAGTGGAGAAAATGCCAAGCCATAGAATACTTGCGATAAATCGTGGAGAAAAAGAAGATTGTCTTAAAGTAAATGTTGTTTTAGATGAAAAACTAGCACTAAAAGAAATTGAAAAAGTTTACTTAAAAGAAAATCAAACCACACATGACATTATGCAAGAAACCATAGTTGATAGTTATGATAGGCTTTTGTTCCCATCACTTGAAAGAGAACTTAGGACGTCACTAACAGAAAGAGCGGACGAGCAGGCAATAAAGATGTTTGATGTCAATCTTCGTCCACTACTACTTCAAGCACCACTAAAAAACAACGTCATCATGGGCTTTGACCCAGGATATAGAATGGGATGTAAAATTGCAGTCATTGATAAAAAAGGAGATGTCCTTGACACTGCCGTTGTGTATCCAACTCCACCAAAATCCTTAACCGAAGAAAGTATGGAGATTTTGACCAAACTCATAAACAAAGATAAAGTAGATATAATCGCAATAGGCAATGGAACGGCAAGCAAAGAAAGTGAAATATTTGTTGTTGAATTATTAAAGCACATATCACGCCCAGTTTCATATGCTATGGTAAATGAGGCAGGAGCATCTGTTTATAGTGCATCAAAATTAGGAGCACAAGAATTTCCAGACTACGATGTCAACTTAAGAAGTGCAGTCAGCATTGCTCGTAGACTTCAAGACCCACTAAGTGAACTTATCAAAATAGATGTTAAATCAATAGGAGTTGGACAATATCAACACGATATGCCACAGGCAAGACTAACCGAAGTGCTTACAGGCGTTGTTGAAGATTGTGTCAATAGTGTTGGAGTAGACTTAAACACGGCATCACCAAGACTATTAGAATTTGTTTCAGGACTAAATTCAAAGACGGCGCTAAATATTGTCAAATACAGACAAGAAATTGTTCGTTTTGAAAATAGAGAACAACTTTTGAAAGTTTCTGGACTTGGACAAAAGGCGTTTGAGCAGTGTGCAGGCTTTTTGCGTATTACTGACGGCGACAATGTTCTTGATAACACAGCAGTTCACCCAGAAAGTTATGATGCAGTCGAAACATTATTAAAGCACTTTAATTTCACAAGTGAAGACGTCAAAAATGGCAACATATCATCACTAAAAGATATGATAAAAAAAGAAGGTGAAGAAAAAGTTGCTTCACTATGTCATGTCGGTGTGCCAACACTTACTGATATTGTTGAAGAACTTTTGCGTCCAGGGCGTGATATTCGTGAAAGTATGCCAAAGCCAGTGCTTAGAAGTGACTTGCTTTCACTTGAGGATTTGAAAGAAGGAATGGTGCTAACAGGCACAGTGAGAAATGTGATTGACTTTGGTGCCTTTGTTGATATAGGAGTCCACCAAGATGGGCTTGTGCACATTTCTCAAATTTGTGATAGGTATATCAAACATCCAAGCGAAGTATTAAAAGTAGGCGACATTGTGCAAGTCAAAGTCCTTGGTGTAGATGTTGAGAAAAAGAGAATCTCACTCACAATGAAAGGCATTGACTAAAAATTGACTATTG
>CALWTH010000052.1 GCA_944384405.1 uncultured Clostridia bacterium | reverse complement strand
AAATGATTTGAAACTTTTATACTTTGTATATACCAAAACCCCTCCCTACGCTACTTATATTTTAGTTGCCCCCATGTCAAGTAATTTGATAATTTTTTTGGAAAAAACTGAATCTTGTAAGGTTTTTGGACATTTTCAAAATTTACATTATTATTATATACGAAAAATATAGTAAAATCAAATTTTCCAAGCATTTTAATAAAAATATCTAACGATATCTTAAAGAGTAAGAAAACTAGAGATTTTTCGCCTTCGGCTCAGAATGACATTGGGCAAAAACTGCACTCTCGGCACACTTTTGCAAAAGTTTTGCGAAAGTTAGTGCTTGATGTTTGTTTTTGCCCTTTTCTCACGGCCAAACGAAAAGTGCACTGCGCTCTACATTTTGCCGTGACTTCGTCGAAACTGTCGCTTTTGGCTTCAATTTGCTATTCGCAAATTTTTGCTTAATGCTCCGTTTCTCCTCTCCCCAAAAAGTGTCTTAACTTTTTGGGGGCCCCAATATTCATGCACTCTAACAAATTGTTTACATTTGCCAAAGATAGTGCTTGATGTTTGTTTTTGAGGGTTCTAATACTCACGCATACCAAGCACGAGTTTAGTTCCCTAAACGACCGTGTGGCTTGGCACCCCAGAAACAAAGTATACTAGTAATATATAAACACAAAAATAGCCACACATCTAGGCTCGGCACGTTTGGCTTCGCAGGAGTTTAGTTTTCTAAATGACTGTGAAGCATTACATAACATAATAAAACAAAAAATTAGGTGGCAAAGACGAAATGTGTTGTTTAGTATTATAAACGCAAAAATAGCCACACATCTAGGCTCGGCACGTTTGGCTTCGCATAAAATAACATAAAACAAAAATTAAGTGACAAAAACGAAATGTGACGAAATGTGTTGTTTAGTATTATAAACGCAAAAAAGCCCCGAGAGCAAGGCTCGACAAGTCGTGACACGCACGAGTTTAGTTCCCTAAACGACCGTGTGGCACGGCTTGGCAGTAAACACAGCTATCGGGTGCTTTTTTGTGTTTATAATAGGATGCAGATTATGCCACCCTTCCCCTCATTAACAATCCTTCCAACTGTTTTGCGCATCTTGCGCTGAGCTTCGAAAGGCATCGCCGTAAGCTTTTCTTGAATACCTTCACTGACAAGTGTTTCAAGTGTTTTTCCAAACATATTTGTTTGCCATACACCTTCAGGATTTGTTTCAAACTCGTCTTTGAGATACTGCACAAGGTCCTTGGTTTGTTCCTCTGTTCCGACGAGTGGATTGACTTCAGTTTCAACATCAACTTTCATAATGTGCAAACTTGGTGCTGTGGCTTTGATTTTTACTCCATATCTTCCACCCTGTTTGACCACCTGAGGAGCTTCAAGAACCATGCTATCAAGTTGTGGTATCACAACTCCGTACCCATTTTCATCAACTTCTTGAAGTGCAGATGCAAGTTTGTCATATTGTGTTTTTGCAAAAGCCAACTCTTTGATATAACGCACAAGATGATAGTCATCTTGAATTTTTGTACCACATTGATTTGAAAGCACTTTGTAAAATAGTTGCTGACGAGGCTTTATGTTGAACATTATTGTACCTTCGCCCATTTTTATTGAGCCAATAGTCAATGGTTCAAAATCATCACTTTCCAAAAAGGCAACATTGGTTTTGTCTATTTGTCCAATTTTTTCTGCACCTTCACCAAACTTTTTGACTTCGTCTATTATTGATTTGATAATCTCATCATCGCCGTCAAGAGCACGAAGCCAATCTGGCATGGTGACTTTTAGTGAATGAATAGGAAATTCAAGTAACACTTTTTCAAATATTTGTTCAATATCATTTTCCGAAAGTTCTTTCACGTTGATAGCAAGTGTTGAAACGCCATACTTTTTCTCTAAACTTTTCGCAAGATTTTGTGTATCGGCACTTTGTGGATTTTTTGAATTGACAACAAGCACAAATGGCTTTCCTGTCTTTTTGAGTTCATCAACAACTTTTTGCTCTGCTTCAACGTAACTTGAACGTGGCAAGTCGCTTATTGAACCGTCTGTTGTGATTGCAACACCAATTGTTGAGTGCTCGGTTATCACCTTCTCTGTGCCAATTTCGGCTGCCTGTTCAAATGGCATATCTTTTTCTGACCAAGGTGTTTTGACAAGTCTTGGTTTGTCACCCTCCTCATGTCCCATTGCTCCGCTAATTAAATAGCCAACACAATCAACAAGTCTTACACTTAGGTCAACATCTGCAACATGGACATTGACTGCGTTCTCTGGTACAAACTTTGGCTGAGTTGTCATTATGGTCTTACCTTCGGCACTTTGAGGCAATTCATCAACTGCGCGTTCTTTTTGCTGTTCGTTTTTTATGTTTGGAATCACCAAGTTTTGCATAAAGCGAGATATAAACATAGATTTACCACTTCTAACTGGCCCTACAACACCTATATATATATCACCATTGGTGCGTTTTTTTATGTCTTCGTATATTTCAAATCTTTCCATATAACCTCCGTGTGATACTTTAATTTATGTTGTCAAATTTTGTAATATGCTAAAATAAACAAATTTATAAAAAAATAGAACAAATGTTTGCTTTTTATTAAATGTGTGGTATAATAATGATGTAAAAAGTTTAAGGAGCAATGATGAAACAATACCTCATATTTGGAATTTTTTTATTCATAGCAAACAAAGAAAAAACAACGGCAAAAGAAATTGCCGAAATGTTTGAAATAAGCACACGAACTGTATATAGATATATTGATTGCTTATGTATGAGCGGGGTGAAAATATGCTCACAAATTGGCAAAAATGGTGGTGTGTGGATATCCAAAGATTTTAACATTGAACACTATGTGCTTTCAAAAGATGAAAAGCAAATCATTCAAAACAACACCAACAACTGCCCTGAGGTTAAAAAAGTTTTAAACAAAATTTTATAATGTATGAATATGTCTTATTTTGCATATTTATTCATTGAGTTTGGCTTGTAATCAGCAAGTACATTTGATGTAAATGTATATTTATGCTTATTTTTTTGATTGAATTTTGATATTGCTACTATAATTATCTTGTCAAGAAGTTCAAAGAAATCATATTTCCCTTTCCATAAATAAAACGCAAGTGAGCCGGGAACTGTGTTTATCTCATTTAAGTAAACTTCTTCACCCTGCACCATAAAGTCCATTCTCACCACGCCATAAAGGTCAAAAGTGCGCCAAGCAAGTTTTGAAACTTCGTGTATTTTGTCTATAACAGGCTTTTCAAGTTTTGGATCGACAATTTTTTTTGCGTCTTTTTGTGTGTATTTGTTGTCAAAGTTCAAAAAGTTTTTCCAAGACATTGGCTGTTCAAGTTTTGAAAATTCAACTTCTTCATCACCAAGGCAAGATATGTTTATCTCTTTGAAATCTTCAAGACAATTTTCAACAATGACACGGCTGTCATAATAAAGTGCAATCTCCACCGCTTCATAAAGCTCTTTTAAGTTTGTCACCTTATTTATGCCTATGCTACTACCTAAATTTGCCGGCTTGACTATTAAAGGATATGTTAGGTCAACAATTTTTTGCTCAATGTTTTTTGTCAAATAGTCATTTTGCGTCACAAGTGCATATTTAACGCATGGAATGTTGTTTGCAACAAAGATGTCTTTCATCATCACCTTATCCATACATACACTGCTTGAAAGCAAACTTGGTGACGTGATTGGTATTTGACAAATATTAAAAAACGCGTTCATTGTACCATCTTCGCCGTTTATACCATGAAAACAATTTATTACGCAGTGTATGTGAATACGCTTTTTTAGTTTGCCTATAAGAATGTCGCCTTTACCAAAGACAAATTCCACTTTTTTATATTTTTTTATTTCGCCTATGTATGCTTTTGGATTTAGATAATCAGAAACAATGATAAAGTTAAAATCTGGCGTTTGATAAACTGGAATAATGTTATATTTATTTTTGTCAAGGTTTTGCATAACCTGTATGGCGGTCAAAATTGAAATGTCGTGCTCCACACTTTTTCCGCCATATATTACCATTATATTCTGCATTTTTCACCTCACCTATATTATTATTCATAACTAGTCTATTTGGTGAAAACAACATTTTTTAACAAATTTAAAAATAGTATTGAAATTTTAAAGTTTTGGTGATATAATATGTTATAAAATCTTAGGAGGATATATGTTTTCATTACTTTTAGAGGCAACATTACTTGAATTTTTACAAACACCAAACAAATTAGTCGGAATAATTTTGGCAGCCATTGGCTTTGCCCTTTCAATCCTTGCAAAGAAGATAACAAAAGTTGCAAGAAAAACTGATAACCCAAGTAATAAAGATCCTATCTACCTTATTTTACTTGCTGTTTCACTATGTCTTATCTTGGTTGGGCTGATTATCACAATAGTTTAAACAAAATGGCACATAACTGTGCTATTTTGTTAAGATAATTTTAAAATAAATAAAATCTTCGTATTTTTGTTGACTTTATATAAACAATGGAACATAATTAAATTATGAAAAAAGCAATATTATATACTGACGGTGCATGTTCAAATAATCCTGGCATGGGAGGCTGGGCGTATATTTTGAGATATAATAGAAAAACCACCGAATGTTCCGGCTTTGAAGCTGAAACAACTAATAATAAAATGGAACTTATGGCTGTAATTAAAGGACTTGAAGCCATACCTGAAAAATGCAATGTTGAGGTCTACTCTGACAGTGCTTATGTTGTCAATGCCTTTTTGGAAGACTGGATTTCTTCGTGGCTTAAAAGAAAATGGAGAAACTCCGAAGGAAAGCCCGTTAAAAACTTGGAACTTTGGCAAAGACTTGTGGAACTTAATAACTTCCATAAAATTAAATGGAACAAAGTTGCAGGACACAGTGATGATAAACTAAACAACCGCTGTGATGCCCTTGCAAGAGGTGAAGTTACAAGTCACAAAGAAGTCTAATAAAAAAATCCACAGATTATATCCGTAGATTATATCCGTGGTTTTTTTTATTTGTTAATATATTTATTGTATAAACACAAAATGCTCTTTTAAAGTGTTATTTTTTTTATTGATTGTAAATTATCCTTCTGCAATGTTCGCACTCCAAAAAGCCGTTGCGTTTGAGTTTGTCAAGGCTTGCCGATGGAAGTTCCATTCTACATCCCCCACAGGCTTTGTCTATAACAGGTACAAATATTGGAAACACCTTATCTTGACGGCGTTGTTTGTACTTTTGCAAAAACATTGGATCAATACTTGATTCAAGTTTTTTTATTTCCTGTTTTAGTTTTTCTATTTGAGGAAGTGTTTTTGCTGCAAGTGTTTCATATGCCTGCTTGTGACTTGCATACTTTTTCTTTGCTTCATTATAATTTTTCCTTGTGCTATCAAACTCGGCAAGAACTGAATTTATTTGCTCAGCAAAAGACATAAACTTCTTTTCAAGAAGTGTAATACTTTCAAGTGTTTGATTTGTCTTTGAAATTGTGCTTTCAAGTTCGTCTTGTTTTAATACTTTTGGATCTTTATTTACAATTTCCCCACATGCCCTAATTTCTGCATCATATGCCTTTTTAATTTCATTATACTTTTTGATTAGTTCGCCTGCTTCTTTTTCAAGGTTGTTTGATTTCGTTTGTGCGTCTTTGACGACATTTCTCATTTCATGAAAAATCTTTTTATCTTCACTTTCTTCAAGTAACCTTTCAAGTTTTATTATTTCAAAATCTTGCTTTTGATAATCTAATATTTTTTGTATATCCATATCTACTCCTTTTTATAGGATAAAATTGTTAGTCCATAAAGTCAACAAGTTTTTTGCTTCTATTTGGATTGCGAAGTTTTTTAAGTGCTTTTGCCTCTATTTGACGAATACGCTCTCTTGTGACATTAAACTCTTTTCCGACTTCTTCAAGTGTTCTTGGGTGAGAATCGTCAAGTCCATAACGAAGCCTTATCACCTTTTGTTCGCGTGGTGTAAGTGTTTCAATAACTCCTAAAAGTTGTTCGCGAAGAAGATTTTGTGTGGCAACTTCAACTGGAGATTTCACTGAGTCATCTTCAATAAAGTCTGCCATTTTGCTGTCTTCTTCCTCTCCAACAGGAGTGTCTATCGAAATTGGCTCTTGTGCAATCTTTTGAATTTCGGCTACTTTTTCTTCACTTACATCCATTGCTTTTGCAATTTCTTCTTGTGTTGGATCACGGCCAAGTTCTTGAAGAAGTTGGCGTTTAACTCTTGTGAGTTTGTGTATTGTTTCAACCATATGAACTGGAATTCTTATTGTGCGCGCTTGGTCAGCCATTGCACGAGTGATTGACTGACGAATCCACCATGTTGCATATGTTGAAAATCTGAAGCCTTTTGTTGGATCGAACTTTTCAACAGCTTTTAATAGTCCAATATTTCCCTCTTGAATAAGATCAAGAAACTGCATGCTTGTCCTACCAGCATATCTTTTTGCTATGCTGACAACAAGCCTTAAATTTGCTTCTGACAATTTGGCTTTTGCATATTCATCACCATTAAGCATACGCTTTGCAAGTTCAATCTCTTCATCACTAGTCAAAAGTGGAACTTTACCTATATCTTTTAAGTACATCTTTACTGGATCATCAACACTAACTTGGTTGACAAGGTCATCAAAATTTTCTTTTTCAACATCGGGATTTTCTGCTTTTATTATTTTGATGTTCGCGTTTGTCAAAGCGTCTATAACCTCTTTGATTTCATCTGCTGACGCTTCATGTTTAAGTAGTCTAAAATAAATGTCCTCTTCATTTAAAGAACCTTTTTTTGTGCCTATTTCAAGCAATTTTGTTAATTCTTGTTCAATTTTATCTCTCAAAATTTAATCCTCCAATATTTTTTCCCTTAGTTTTTTCTGCACATCGCTTATTTGCCTTAGTATTTCCACTCTTTGCTCTTTTGTGCATGAATTTAAACTTTTTGTAAGTTCACTGCTCTTGTTTTTTAGGTAATTTTCTCTTATTTTCCATATGCACTGTTTGTAGTATTCTTTTGGATTTTGAATATCTTCAAAATTGTATTCCAAAATATCTGTCAGTGCACTATCTTTTTCTTCACCATCATCAAAAAGATAACCTATTTGAAAGTATTTATTTTCATCATGGTATTTTTTCAAAGTTTGGTAAATTTTTTTGTAAGTTGGATTGGTCAAATACATAGTCAAGTCAAAATCATATGTTGCATAATCTTTTTTGAAGCAAAGACTTGCCAACACAAATTTTACAGACTTTAACACTGCATTTTCAAAATATTCAACTTGTGGTTTACTCTCGCTCGGTGGTGAATCTGTCGTCATTGTCAAATCTCGACTAAGAACTTCAACTGGCACATCGGTGAGTTTTTTTATCACATCTAAATACACCTGCTTTTCACTTACAGTATTAAGTTCGTTGACTATTGATATCGCCGAGTTCAAAAACTTTGCTTTTTGATCTATCTTACTTAAATCATATTGTTCCAATTTATGATAAATTTTAAACACAACATAGTCCAGTGCGTTATCCAAAAGTTTTTGATAAGCATCTTTGCCATACGCCCTTATGTATTCATCTGGATCTTTATTTTCTGGAATTTTGATTGCCTTGACATTAAGTCCGCCTTTAACAAGTGTATCAATTGTCCTTATGCTTGCTTTTTGCCCTGCACTATCACCATCAAGACTGACTATGATATTGTCACAAAGGTATTTTAATTGCTTTGCATGGTATTCAGTTAGCGCCGTTCCAAGACAAGCCACACAGTTTTTATAACCTGCTTGATGAAGTGCCACGACATCCATTTGCCCTTCAACTATTATTATGTAATCAAGATTATGCTGCTGCTTTAGTTGTTTCAAAAAGTTTATTCCAAACATAATTTTGCTTTTATCAAAAACTATGTTGTTTGATGAATTTTTGTATTTTGCATAGTCAGTTGGAACAATACTTCGTGCACTGAACCCTACACATTCGTCCATTATGTTGTATATAGGAAATATCAGCCGTTCGCCAAAGGCATCAAAATATTTATTTTTGTATTCAACAACGCCTGAGGCAACCATATCTTCATATGAATAGCCTTTTGATTTCAAAAAATCAACTATTTCATTCCAATTTTTGCTATAACCTATATGAAATTCATTAAGTGATGTTCGTGTGAATTTTCGTGATTTGACATATTCTTGTGCTTTCTTGGAATCAGCATCATACAAGTTCTGTTCATAATGTTTTGCACTATCACGAAGTATGCTTAGCACTGCCTCTTTTTGTTTTTTGCGTTTTTGAACATTTTGGTCAGTTTTGAAAGCCGGAACTTCCATTCCTGCATTTTTCGCAAGGATTTCAACAGCAGTCATAAAGTCACAACTCTCAATCTTTTCAATAAAAGTTATGACATCACCATGTTCCTTGCAACCAAAACAATGATAGTACTGCTCATATGGATTGACGCTCATTGAAGGTGTACGCTCATTGTGAAAAGGACAGCATGTCCAAAAGTTTTTACCTTTTTGTGTTAGCGTCAAATAACGCGACATAACCGTCACGATATCATTTTTTGCTTTCAGTTGTTGAATAAATGTTTCGTCAAAGCCGTTATTCAAAAAAAAATACCTCTTTTACACTTACATTATTCGACACAAGTGAGGTATTTCCTTTATTTTTTTTGATTTTTTTGTTATTATTTAATGATTTAGTTTGTTATTAAAACGACAGTCATATTCAAATCTATCTCTGTTCCCGCTGGTGGCAACTGTCTTTCAACCATTCCGCCGTCACCGTCAATTTCATAACTTATACCTAATGAGTTTAGTAATTTAATTGCCTCTGTCAAACTTTTTCCCACACAATCTGGCATAGTGGCATACTTTGTTTCAACATCAGATATCTTTTCATCGTCAAGGTATTCAATCATGCTTGCAAGTATTTCTTTTCCATAAGGTGCTGCAACAACACTACCATAATACGCCCCTGCTCCCGGCTCATCGACCAAAAATAGCATAACATATTTTGGATTTGATGCTGGATATGTACCAACGAAACTTGATACATATTTACCACGAGCAATAGCACCATTTTCATACTTTTGTGCAGTACCCGTCTTTCCACCAACATCATAGCCTGGAACAAAACTATATTCTTCTGTTTTGTTGACAACTTTTTTCAACATTTCGTTTAATGTATTTGAAGTGTTTTGAGATATTGTGCTGTTTTTTAAAACTGGCTCACTGACATACTTGTTCATGCCGTCAGATGATGTTATGCTCTTAATGATAGTTGGTGCATAAAGTTTTCCGCCATTGACGGCACTACAAATTGCCGTGACGAGTTGAAGTGGCGTGACGGCGACCGCCTGACCAAAGCCTATGCGTGCAAGGTCGACATTTTTTACATTTTGTTTGTTCATAAGTATTCCACTGCTCTCTGATGCAATCTCTACACCTGTTTTTTTACCCAAGCCAAAACTTTGTAAATAGTCATAAAATACATCAACGCCCATTCTTTGACTGAGTGCCATAAACACGCAGTTGCAAGAATTGACAAGGCCTTCTGTTAAGTCAAGTGAGCCATGCCCCACTGTTTTCCAGCACTTTATTCTTTGCCCATCAACAACTGCACTTCCTCCACAATAGAAATGGTCACTAAGGCTTGCATTTCCACTTTCGAGTGCCGATGCCATAGTGAGAATTTTGAAAGTCGAACCTGGTTCATAGACATCGACAACAATTTTGTTTTTTGTCATATCAAGAAGTGACTGTGTGTTATCTCTTGGTATATCGTTTAAGTCAAAACTTGGCTTTGTGCTACTCGCAACAATTTGACCATTTGTCGCGTCCATTATTATGCAAGATGCACTTTTTGCCTTTTGTTCAATCATAACTTTTTCAAGCACAGACTCCACTATGCTTTGTATATTCACATCTATCGTAAGCGAAATGTTGTCGCCAGCCACACTATCTACATATGTCCTTAGTGAATTTTCTATCTCTTTACCTTGAAGGTCGCTTTGAACCAAAAAATATCCGTCCTCTCCTGCCAAAACATCGTTAAAATATGCTTCAATACCTGCCTGACCAACGTTATCTATGGTGGTGTAACCAAGGATTTGCGTCAAAAGATTGCCATATGGATAATACCTTTCTATACTCTCAGACAAAAACACTCCACTAAGATTTTCAAGCGCAATACTTTTTGCCGTATCACTGTCAACTTGAAGTTTGACAAGCACTTCTGACACATTGGTTATGTTTGCCTTGGAATAAATAAAGTCATAACTCATATTTAGTTTTTTTGAAAGAACTTGAGCAACTTTGCTTGCATCTTTAATTTCTCTCCCACGAAGATAAATATCATATGTGGTGAAAGAAACGGCAAGTGTGGCACCACTGGCATCATAAATCTTTCCCCTTTCTGCCGTGATTGGCAAATCTCTTGTCCACTGTGAAAGTGCCATGTTTTGAAGTTTTTTGCTATCTATTGTGCTGACAAAAAACAATCTAACAATTAAAGCAATAAATAAAAGGGATATCGCTATTATAAAAGCCGATATCCTCTTTCGTAAACTATGTAATGTGAATTCGCTATCTTGCAAATTAGCCTCCAAATAAATTTCTTAGCCAATTACAAATACTGTCGAACCAGTTGCTTTCCTCCTCATATGCCGTTGGATCTTCAAGTGGCTGTGGAGTAATTGTGATTATCTCATCTATTGGAAAAAGTGAGTCATCTTGAGGTCCGTCGGACTGCGAAACGTCACTGTCAAGTCTTGAAATTTTGCTTAAATATTCTGCAATGTTGACATTATACTCTTCCTGCGTTGCTGTGCTTGACGCTATCTGCTCTGAAGTGGTTGCAAGTTCAATGGAGTTGCCGATTATCCAGCCAACGAGTATTGCCATAATACAACAAAAAACTCCTGTTAAAAGTCTGAATCTAAACTTGTAACTCCTTTGACTTGAACTTGTCAAATCTTGAATTTCTTTTTCAACATCTTCATTCTCAGAAGGCTTGATGAGTAAACTTGCATCGTAAAGGCTTTCAACAACTTTTTCTTGCTCTTCTTCTTTTTTTTCTTCCTTTTCGACCTCAGCCTTTTCTTGCTCTTTCTCAGCATGCTTAGTTTCTAACTCTTTTTGCTGTTTTTCTCGCTGAGACTGCATAATCTGCTGTTTAAGTTTTTCAAGTTTTTCGTCTTTGTCTTGACTTTCTGTGACGGCGGTTGGCTTAGGCTGTTTTTTAGTGAGTGAGTCACTTGAAAACAAATTTATGTTCAGTGCAGTATGCACGCTTGGCTGTGACTGTGTACTTTCAGCCGTCTTGGTTGGCTTTTCCAAAACTATGGTTTGAGTACTTTTTTCTTCTTGTTTATAGTCCATAATATACATACTCCTTTGTTTAAAATATTATTACTTTATATATATCACACCAGTCAAAATTTTACAATATATTTTATATTTTTTCAATTATTCTAAGTTTTGCAGATGTGCTTCTTGGATTTTTTAGTCTTTCTTCCACTGATGCAAGTATTGGTTTTTTGTTGACAAGGTTTACCGTCTTTTTGTGACCACATATACAAATTGGTGTTCCCGGTGGACACAGGCACTCAGTTGCACAAAGTTTAAAGGCGTTTTTCACAATTCTATCTTCAAGAGAGTGAAAAGTTAGCACTGCCATTCTTCCGCCGTGATTAAGTTTTGTTATCAAAAATTGCAGTGTTTCAAAAAGTTTATCAAGTTCATGATTGACTTCAATTCTTATCGCCTGAAAAGTTTTTTTATCTGCTCCCCCACGTGCAAATACCACTTTTTTGGGCATACTATTTTCAATTATTTGTGCCAGTTGTTTAGTTGTTGTTACTGGTCTATTTTTTACTATATTTGACGCTATTGATTTTGCGTAACTTTCTTCACCATATTCACTTATTATACGTGTTAAATGACTTAGTGAATACTTATTTACAACATCTATTGCAGAAAATGGTTGAGATTTATCCATTCGCATATCTAGTGGAGCATCGAACCTAAAACTAAATCCACGCTCCGCCGTATCAATTTGGTGCGAACTTACGCCAAGGTCAATTAGCACTCCATCAAGCGAAATAATATTCAAAGTTTTTAATATATTTTCAATATCTTTGAAGTCACCTTTATACAAAATGACATTATCATACTCGCTAAAACGCTTTTTGCAGGCATCTATGGCCTCTTGGTCTTTATCTATTCCAATTAGTTTGCCTGTAGAAAGGTGTTTTAATATCTCACTGCTGTGTCCCCCACCACCTATTGTGCAGTCAAGATAAATACCATCGGGTCTAATATTTAGACCCGATGTTACTTCTTTCAACATTATTGGAATATGTTTAAATTCAGTTTCCATAATTTTCTTTAACACTAGTTATGACGCTATGCCAATCAACATCGCCGTCTGTTGTGTTTTTGTCTATCACTTCAGTAACATATGCACCAATCGTTGCATCTTGCTTAATATAGTCAAGCATTGCATCATATGCACCTTCAAACACACCTTGGTTATTTGCACTATCTTCAAGTTTTTCAAGTAGCCCTGCGAGACTTTCGGCGTTTTCACCTGTCGCAATGTCACTTATTGAAGTTGCGTTCATTATATCACTTGCAATTTCTGTCACTGAAGCCAAAACATCAACAACTTCTTCAACTTGTTCGTCTGTCAAATTGTCTAAGTCTACTGGTATGTCAACGCCTAAGTTTCCTACATACTCTTTTATTTGTGCGTTCACGCTATTGACAACCAAAACTCCAACTGGTCTAAACACACGACTATTCATCAGTGGTCTAAAGATGTTTGACACATCATCTGATGTTATTTGGTCAAGCATATTTTCAAGATTGCCAACTTCTAAGATGTATGAAATCAAATTGTAATTTTCACTTTCGTACACTATTGTTTTTTCACGCATAAGGTCAATAACTGGTTGCAAAGTTGCAAACTCAGCACTAAATGAAAAGTCGTTTTCTTTAAAACAGTTAAAATCAATAAACTGATTGAGTTCGGTTTCTGCAAGTACATCTATAAGATTGGTATAAATTCCATTTACTACAGTGCCGTCTTTTTCTATGTCACCAAAAATACTTGACGCTCTGACTGAATCTATACATCTTCCAAACTGAGTTAAGTTTGATGACAAAATCTGTTCAAATATGTTTTGTTTAAATTGTGTGAAGTCAATATCGCGAAGATATGTTGCAACGTTGTCAACAAAAGCAAAGAGATTTTCTTTTTCGCTTTCCTTATAAAGGGCATCATAGTTTATTTCACCAAGTTGTGCCCCTTCTTTAAGCATATCGCCAAAATCATTGATGATTGTGCTTAAATTTTCAAAGCCAACACGAATAATTTTGCTAAAAGCACTGCTATTGTATATTGGTTCAATGATTTGTCTAATAAGTGTTTTTGTTTCACCATTTATTTGTGTGGTTGCTACTAAATTTTGGAATAGTTTTGAAAAGTTTTCATCAGCGACATAGTAATTGCCATCACTACCTTTTTCAATGTAACTTATAACCTGCGATTTTCTTATATTTGCAATCACACCAGAAAGTGTTGACGTTTCATTTAGCCAAACATTGTCATCTTTGAAAATTGCAAAATCAACATATTTATTGTACTCTGTGTCTTCAAGAGCAGTTACAATTTGGTCATATATGCCTGTTGAACTGAACACGTTCATATTTTGAAGTGCGTTCATCATTGTTCCAGCGTTTGTAACAATGTTTTCAAGGTTTAAATTAAATACGGATAATAAATTATCTTGAATAGCACCCAAATCTTCGCCAATAATATCATTTGCAATATTTAGTGCACTTGAAAGCAAACTCTTGACTTCGCCTTTTTTAAGAGTCATTTCATCGTCACTAATATCTATATTAGATATTGTCAACGCATCATTGTTTGTAAGTGTTTTTAATTCATCTTCAAGAGCATCAATCCCCATATTTAAAGCAAAAATAACTGCTTTGTTTAAAACTTTTGAATTGAAGATATTGTCCACTATTTCATCAAATACTTTTTTGTTGTCTTTTATGGCAATGTCAATTATTGCTTCGATGTTGCCTTCGGTTACCTGCAAGTCTGATGGAATTTGGTCAAATATTTTATTATCTGCCATAATTTTTGCCGTACTTATAACAGCAGTTATATCATTTTTTAAGTTTTGAGTGACACCTTCATCAGAACTAAGCACTTCACGAACTGCTTCAATAAATTCAATATATTGTGGCTCAGATTGTACTTCTTCCATTTCAAGCACTTTATCAAAGCCATAGTCAACAAGTTCAGGAAGAGCAGTAGTTAATAGTCTTGAATTGAAAATATAGTCAACCGCAGTTGAAAGACGGTCATAATCTAATGTTTTGAAAGCGTCAAATGATGAAAAGTCAACGTCAACTAAAAATCCAACATTGTCATACACACTAGCGATATTGACGACTTCATTTCTAAGTGAAATTTTTGTGTCATTTACGGTCACTGATGCAACTTGATTAAAAACTGCATCATCAAGCCCCAAAAGCCCACTGAATTTTGCTATTGCACTATCAGAGTAAGCATCAAGATAAACTTTCACATCATCTGGGACATTTTCATTGATAAATTGAGCGGAAAGAGAAAGATTTGACGATGCGCCCTCATCGGCAGACACAACTTGTGCCGTTGATAAATCATTATACATACCAACAATACCGCTAAGTGGTAAAAATGTCAAAAAGGCAAGCACAAGTCCTTGTGCTGCACCAACAACTCCACCCAAAATACGCCAAGACTTACGTTTTGACTTGACTTTTTTACCTGTTTCATCAACCGTTGTTTCGTTTTTCTTGAAAAATGCTGATGCAATAACAAGATAAATAACCCAACCAACAAGGTTGACAATATAGCAAAGAAGTACAAAAGAAACGAGATTGACAAGCATGACAGGCATATTTTCAACAAGCGTTGCAAGTGTTGGACTAGCCGTCATTACTTCATTTACTTCAGGTGACGAATTTTTAATTGCAGACAAAATAATTTCTTCAATAGAAGTCAAACTGCCCTCATATGTTATTTGAATGTCTAAGATTAATCGCGATATATAAGGTGTGATTATTGCTGCAATAACTATTGAAACAAAAAAGAATGCAAGTCTTAGTGCAGATTTTTTTAAGCCTTTCATAAAACCAAACAAAAATCCAAGTACCAAGAACAACGCAAACAATATGTTTAATATCAAAATAACCATTGTTGCGTCCATATTATCCTCCTTGATTTATAATAAGATAATTTTCAAAGTTTGGCAACTATATTTTAATAAGTTGCAATTTGTTCGACAAAAGGTCACAAGATGTCAAATAAAAGTCAATCCCAAACAAATTTTCATATAATTTATATTTGCCAATATTAGAATGAATATGACCAAAAACACACGCTTTTACACCATATTTTAATAAAAGATCAACATATTCACTTTGTTTTTTGCTTTGAGAAAAAGGCGGATAATGTAGCATACAAATAATCACATCGCCATCTTCTTGTAAATCTTTTGCACTTTTTAGTGCCATTTCAAGTCTTAAATACTCTCGCTTATATATCTTTTCATCTTGTGCATCTTTGAAATCTTTTTCAGGTACAGTCCAACCGCGAGTACCACAAATTATGACATTTCCAAATTTTATTGCGTCATTTTGAAGAGCATATGAGTTTTGTTTTAGTGCAGCACGAACACTTGATATCGCTTGCCACCAATAGTCATGATTTCCTCGTGTGAAAACTTTGTTGCCTGGTAAATTATCAAAAAATTTGAGGTCATCTTTTGCTTCATCAAGTTTCATCGCCCAAGATATGTCACCAGCAATCAAAACAACATCGTCATCATGGACTTTACTAAGCCAATCATCTTTTATCTTTTCAAGATAATTTGACCACCCATCACCAAAAATCTCCATTGGCTTTGCGCCACTTATGCAAAGATGAAAATCACTTATTGCATAAATTTTCATATTACATACTCTTTAAAATTTCACTGACTTGACGCATATCGCACTTGCCTTGATAGTTTGCCTTAAAGTGTTTCATAACAGCAGGAACTGATTTGTCTTCAAGTGACATTATTATTGACTTTATTTCGTCTTCACTCATCATCTTTGGCAAATATGACTTGACAAGTTCAATCTGCTTTGTGATGTTTTGAACTTCTTCAGCGTTGTTCACTTTCTTGTAATTTTCAAGTTCTTCTGTAAGTTCTTTTACTGACTTTTGCAAAATCTGAATTGTGTCAACATCTGTAAGTTGTTCGTTATTTTCACGCTTTTTAATTTGTTCAAGCATAAGTTTGTTGATAAGCACACTGTAAATTGTGTGTGCAACACTATCTTTTTCTTTCATCGCCAAAATATTGGCTTTTTTTATTTCATCATATATCATAATAAAACTCCTAACACTTTTTAAGTATATCACAACATAAATAAAAAGACAACAATGCAGGCAAAATATATTTTTCACAAAAAACTTGTTTTTGTGCTTTAAAACACTTGAAAAAAGTATTGTCATCTTATATACTGAATAAGTTAAAACTAAGGAGGAAAAATGTCAAAAATAGCAATAGTTACAGATAGTAATTCAGGCATAAAATTAACTGAGCAAAATGACGATTTATATGTTTTACCTATGCCTTTTATAATAAATGGTGAAGAATATTTTGAAGAAATTAGTTTAAGTCAAGAAAAGTTTTATGAAAAACTTGCACAAAATGCAGATATTTCAACATCACAGCCATCACCTTACCAAGTTACAGAAATTTGGGAAAACGCTTTAAAAACTCACGATGAGGTTATATACATTCCAATGTCAAGTGGACTAAGTCAATCTTGCCACAACGCAATTGAAATAGCAAAAAATTATCCTTCTGTCACAGTTGTTGACAATCAGCGTATATCTGTAACTCAAAAAGCAAGCGTTTATGAAGCTTTAAATATGGCAAAAGAAGGCTACACACCTAGTCAAATTAAAGAATATTTGGAAACAACAAAACTTGATAGCAGTATTTACATCACCGTCAATACTTTAAAGCATCTTAAAAAAGGTGGAAGAATAACCCCTGCCGTCGCACTTATTGGCGCAATGCTCAACATAAAACCAATTCTTCAAATACATGGCGAAAAACTAGATTCTTTTGCAAAAGCACTTAGTATGGGGCAAGCAAAAGCAAAGATGATTGCAGCAGTTAAAAAAGATCTTGAAACTGTTTTTAAAGATTATTATCAAAAAGGCGAAATGGAAATTGACATCGCTCACACCAACAACGAAGAAGAAGCAGAAAAATTCAAAGCAGAAGTTGAAAAAGCGATTCCAAACATCAAGGTAAAAAATATTGATCCACTATCACTTAGTGTTTCATGCCATATTGGACCTGGCTCTCTTGCAATAGCAGCAGCAAGAGTTACAAAATAGTAAAAATATTAAAAAAACTCGTAAAAATCAAATTTTACGAGTTTTTTTATGCTATTTTTTAAATTTTGCAAATTTTTCTTTTAATTTATAGTATGTTTGGTATACCCACCTATCTTCTTTTTTAAATGCAATTTGTTCATAAATGACTAGCACTACGGTATACAAAATGATAAATAAAACACCAACAAAAAACCAATTAAATATTGTTCCATCAATCAATGGACTGTAAATATACATTGCATCACTTTTGCCAATCATTGAAATCATGAATATTCCATATGTCATATATGCACAAAGTCCGAATATCAAACAACTCCAATTTTTCATACTTGGCTTGAAGTTTCCTGTTACACAAATTAAAAAGAAATTAAAAACCCCCATTGTGTGATGCAAAAGTCCTGACATCGTTTTATCATAAAATACTGAAGAACTTTGACCAATAAAATCCGGATAGAAAAATGTTAAAACTCCACCAAGAAGCATACAACTTGCTAAAAATTGAAGTACTTTACTATCTTTTTTGCAAAAAATCATTGCTAGTGGGAAAAGCAAACTTGTTGTTCCACAAAATGAGGTTGGTAAAAAGTCAAAAAATCCGCCCCTATATTCCATAATTGAAAGCCTATTCCAAATTATTAGCGTCAACTGAATTAGTGAGCAAGTGACAACTAAAACTCTTTTTGTACGCTCTTTCTTTACAAACTTTGAAATAAGCACGAGTGCAGTCACCATGACTGCAATACTTATTAGCATAAAAACAATATGCTCTATTCCGAATATTTTTGGCATTTTAGTCTTCTAACCTCAACTTGTTTTGCATTTCTTCTAATTCATGTTTTGCTGAATGTCCAGGCACAAAGTTGAATGGTTCTTCAACTGTTCTTGGTAAGATATGAAAGTGTAGATGGAATACACTCTGCCCTGCACAAGTACCATTTGCGTTATGAATATTAACCCCATCAAAGCCACAATCTTTGACATAATGATTTGAAATTTTTTTGACAGCCGACATAACTTTTGAAATCACATCATCGTCGCAGTCAAGTAAATTTTCACAATGTTTTTTAGGAATGACAAGCGTGTGTCCGTCAACATCTTTTGCAGTGTCCAAAAATGCAAGGACATCATCATCTTCATAAATTTTGTAGCAAGGAATTTTGCCACTGACTATATCACAAAATATACACATAATTTTCACCTCAAAGTTAATTATAAGAAATGGTGCACAAATGTCAACTTTTAACTAGACATTTTTCCACACTTATGTTACTATTTATCTCGGACTATGGAAAGGTGGCAGAGTGGTCTAATGCAGTCGCTTGGAAAGCGGCCGTGGTGCAAGCCACCGCAGGTTCAAATCCTGTCCTTTCCGCCAACTAAAAAACACCAGTTTTTGAAGTGAACCCAATTTTTGCTCCGCAAAAATAAAAACCACTTTAATAAAAGTGCCTCCTATGATACAATTATCATAGGAGGTATTTTTATGGCTAGTAAAGGACAAAAATTTAATTCTTACTCA
>CALWTH010000051.1 GCA_944384405.1 uncultured Clostridia bacterium | reverse complement strand
GGTGTAACTTTCAATTTTTTAAGTGCAATCATATTTTCTTTTATTTTACTAATTTCTTATGGTTATGACATTCCAAAAGTTGCATCTTTGGATACAAACTATGCAAATCTCTACGGCGAACTTCAAGAAGGTGATATTATTTGGGGAGTGAATGGAACAAGAATAAGTTTCGCATTTTCCGGCACTTTATCGCAACTTTTAACTAAGGCTGGTCCCGATACTGATATCACGCTTGACATTGAAAGAAATAATGAAAGAATGGAAGTTATAATTAGACTTTCTGAAGAGACAGTGACTAACGAACAAGGTGAAGAAGAAAAAAGGCTTGTTACTGGTTTCTCAACAGAAGCATATGTTCACAACTTTTGGGAGGCACTTGGCAGAAGTTTTGAACTTGCATTTGGCTTTGCTTGGGTCGTGCTTAAAGGTTTTTGGCAAATCATTACAGGGCAAATTGCATTCTCAGAGCTTGGTGGCTCAATCTCAACTATTGGTATGATGTCAGAGATTATGCAGACAAGTTTTGCAAACTTTTTAATTCTTTTGCCACTACTTGCTTCAAATCTTGCAGTATTCAACTTTTTGCCAATTCCTGCACTTGATGGTGGTCATGCCGTATTTACTCTACTTGAATGGATATGTGGCAGACCTGTTGTCAGTCGAAAAGTCGAGAGCTATATCCACTTTTATGGACTTGTTGTTTTGCTTTTGTTTGTTGTCGTGGTGGACATTGTTCACATTGCGGTAGTGGGGCTTTGATGGAAATACTTGATAGGATAAACACCGAATTTGGTGGCAAATATAATTTTCTTAGGGTGCAAAGTGTAACTTACAGCACCCATTCTTTTTCTGTCCAAATAGTGTTTTTATACCCTGAAAATGAAACAAACTTTGATGACGAACAAAAACTTGAAGTTTCTGACTTTGTAAAAAAAGAACTTGCACTAGGCTGTGAAGTTAAAATAAAGTTTAAGCGCAGTTATCTTGATGAACCGCTCATAAAGAAAAATCTTTTTGAATTTTTGAAAAACTCATATCCATCAATGTTTGTTTATGATGACGATGATATGATAACAATAACAAAAAATGCTGAAAATATTGAAGTAAAGTTGTCTCTTATAGATGTTGTGTATCAATACTTTACTGACAATAAGGTGAGCGAGAAAATATTGAATCATTTAAACAATGATTTCATTGCAAACTTCAATGTGGTTTTGACTAAAAATAATAAAAATATTGATGACAAAATATTAGAAGAACACGAAAAACATGTTTATGACAATTTGCCTAAACAAAAAGAAGTTGAACGCTATCCTGTTTTTGAACCTGAACTTTTGGTTGGACAGGAAATCACTCCTATGCCTGAGCCAATAGCAAACCAAAAAGATGCAAAAAGTGCTGTAATTTTGGCAGGTAAAATCTCTAATTTCGCAGATAAGACATACATTTCAAAAAAGAACAAATTAAAAGGAATTGACGAACCTAGTCACTACTTTACATTCACGCTTACTGACTACTCTGGGAGTATTGACGCAATATATTTTGCACATAAGACCACATATAAAAAGGTAAATGTGTTGAAAGATGGTGATAGTCTACTTGTTGTGGGAGATATAAGAAAAGATTTTGATAAGAAAAAGTTGTACATAAAAAACATTTCATTTTGCGTTATTGATAGTTCAATTACTGCAAAAAAAGAACAAAAAGTTGAAGAAATTAATCAGCCTATTGTCAAAAATGTTCATATTGCAGAATATAAATTTGTCAAACCGGCTCCATATATTTTGGATAGACAGGAAAATTTGTTTGATGTCAAACCAAATTATAGTGACTATGTCAAAACTCATACCTTTGTTGTATTTGACTGTGAAACAACAGGGCTTAGTTGTGATTATAATGAAATTATTGAAATTGGTGCAGTTAAAATTGAAAATGGGCTTATAAAAGAACAATTTCAAACTTTTGTTTGTCCTGAAAATGAAATACCTGATGAAATCACTCAGTTGACGACAATTACCAACGATATGGTAAAAGATGCACCAAATGGGGAGCAGGCAATAACAGATTTTTATAAGTTTTGTGAAGGGTGTGTGCTTGTGGGTTACAATGTCTCTTTTGACCTTGGTTTTATTCAAAATACTGCGAAAAAAGCAAAACTATATTTTTCTAATGAAAGCGTAGACGCTATGGAAGTTGTTAGAAAAAAAATGTATTTGTCACGCTATAAACTCATAAATGTTGTTGATGCTCTTGGGTTAAAACTAAAAAATGCGCATAGGGCTATTGCTGATGCTATTGCAACTGCTGAAGTATTTTTAAAATTAAACGAGATTTAATAAATAATAGAAAAATTATAAAAAATAATTGATTTAAGTTTTTATGTGTGATACACTATATGTGCTAGACTAAGAGTGGGCAAAAATTTGCCCACTCTTACTTGTAGTAAGGAGTTATTATGGCAAGTAAGGTTGTTAGTCTGTGTAATGAAAAGATAAGTCCAATAATTGAATCACTTGGATATGAGGTCATTGAGGTCGAATATCAAAAAAAAGTTGATGGAATGAATTTGACTTTTTTCATTGACAGCAAAAACGGAATAACTGTTGAAGACTGTGAAAAAGTTAATGACGCAATTTCTGATGCTTTAGATGAACTTGATCCAACGCAAGGTGAGTCGTATTTACTAAACATCAGTTCACCAGGACTTGACAGACCAATAAAAAACCATAAAGACTTTTTGAGAAATGAAGGCAAAGTGGTTGAAATTACTTTGTATAAGCAAGTTGATGGCAAAAAAAAGTTTGTGGGTGTTTTGAAACAGTACACAGATAGTGATGTTACAATTTACATTGACAATAAACCATTTGTTTTTAAACATAGTGATGTTGCACAAATCAGTCCAGTTATTGAATTTTAAGGAGAACAAAATGATAAACAAAGATTTTTTTCAAGCGTTAGAAGAACTTGAAACAACCAAAAAAATTAATGCTGACCAACTCATTGAAGCACTGGAATCAGCGCTAACTTCTGCGTACAAAAAGATGTATGGCGAGGCAAAAAGTGCCGAGGTGAAACTTAACCCAGAAAAAAACACGATAAAAATATATAGTTATAAGACTGTGGTTAATGAAGTTGAAAATTCCGACAAAGAAATATCTCTTGAGGATGCAAAAAAGATTAAATCAAGTTATGAAATCGGAGATACAATTGCCCAAGAAGAAAACACAAAAGATTTTGGTAGAATTGCAGCACAAACAGCAAAACAAGTTGTTATGCAAAAGTTAAAAGAAATTGAAAAACAAATCACCTTAGGCGAACTTAGTGAAAAAGAAGATGAACTTTTAACTTGTGTTGTCAAAAGAATTGACCAAGGTGTTGTTTATGTACAAATTGCAGGTTCACACACCGAAGGCGTAATGCTTGAACAAGATCAAATTCCAGGGGAAACTTTCCATGTTAATGACAGAGTAAAAGTTTATGTCAAAAAGATTAAGGATAGTTTCAAAGGCATTCAAATTCAAGTTTCAAGAAGCAATATCGGATTTTTAAGAAAGTTGTTTGAAATTGAAGTTCCTGAAATTGAAAGCGGCGAAGTTGTGATTAAAAACATTGCAAGAGATCCAGGCAACAGAAGCAAAGTTGCAATTATGGCAACAAAGCCACATATTGATGCTCTCGGTGCATGCGTTGGTAATCGTGGTGTTAGAATAAATACTATAATGAGTGAAATCAATGGCGAAAAAATTGATTTAGTACCATATTCAGATGACCCAATGGAGTATATAGCTAACGCACTTAGTCCAGCAAAAGTTATAAGCGTTGAAATTAATGAGAGTTTGAAATCATCAAGAGTAATTGTCCCTGACGACAAATTGTCACTTGCCATTGGCAAAGGTGGTCAAAATGTTAGACTTGCAGCAAGGCTCACAGGGTGGAAGATAGATGTTAAGCCAGAAAGTTCAGTAAAATCTGATCAAGATGTCAAAGAAGTGGAGTATGAACTAACTGACCTTGGTGACGATGATAGTTTTGCAACGTTAGAAGACATTGATGAATAATTGGTGAATAATGGAAGTTGTAAGAATGTGCGGAGTTTGTAAAAATAGGTTACCTAAAAAACAACTTTTTAGATTTACAAAAGATGAGGATAAATTTATTTTTACAAAGACAAAACAAAGTGGTCGAGGAGTTTACATTTGCGAAGATTGCTTGAAAAATTTAGATTCAAAAAGTGCAAGCAGAGCGTTTAGATGTAAAATTAGCGACGAAGAAGCAAATCATTTGAAAGAGGTTTTGATTGACAGAGAAAAAACTAAATCAAATTAAAGGTTATTTAAACATTGCAAAAAAAGCAGGATTTGTGATTGTTGGGCAAGACAATTTAAAAAATTATAACAAAAAATTGTATCTTGTACTTTACACAGAACTAACCAAAAGTATTTCTAGTGCTATTAGCAGTATAAAGAGTACGACAGTGTATCAATCAATATGTTTAGAAAAACGCGATTTTGAAATGGTGACAAATTTAGAAAATTGTAAAATAATTGCTTTAAAAAATAAAGCAATTTCGGATAAAATAATTGAGTTAATAAGAGGTGAAGTGAATTGATAAAACAAGCAGAAAATCAACAGGGTGGATTAAACAATTTAAAATCTATTTTTGGACTTCAAAGAAACGGAACAGTTCAAATACTGCTTCGTGATTTAAGAGCGTCAAAATCTCAGCTTGATGATGTTTTGAAGCAGTTTTTGGCTGACAAACAGGCACGCTTAGTTGCACAAGAAAATAAAGAAAAAACAACTCCTAAGCCTCAAACTGTTTTGCCACAACAGTCTGACAAATCAGAAGTCAAGAAACAATTTCAAAAACCACAACAACAATCTCAACAGCAACCTCAAAAACAAAACTTTCAAAATAGAACAAATTTCGACAAAAAAAGAGATTTTAGAAAACCATTTAATCAAAATCAAAGGCCACAATTTCAAAACAACCATAGCCAACAAAAACCTTTTGGAAATAGACCTAACAAAGGAAGTTCTTTTGTTAGTTCAAAAGCAAATTCAATTAAAATATTTGAACCAATGGAAAGTAGCACTGTTCTATCTCAACCAGAACGCAATTTTGGGAACAAGAACAAATCCAATAGAAGTTTAGATGAAAAAAGACAGACAAATAAGCGTTCACTTTTAAGAAAGAACTTTATTGTTGATGATAGCATTGACTATGATGGCGAAAGAATGGGCAACAGAAAACTTGCTCACAAGAAAAAAGAACAAAAAGTTTTTGTAGCACCAAAAATTGAAAACGCAGTCATAACAACAGAAGATGTAACTGTTAAAACTCTTTCTGAAAAAACAGGAAGACCTGTTACCGAAATAATTAAACAGTTAATGATTCTTGGAATTATGGCAAATATCAATAGTTCAATAGATTTCACAACCGCTGAGCTAGTTGCTAGCGAGCTTGGTGTCAAACTTGAACAAAAGATTGAAAAGTCATATGAAGAGCAACTTCTTGACGATGTGAAAGAACAAGAGCACGATGAAAAAGATATGGTTAAGCGTCCACCAGTTGTAGCAGTTATGGGACACGTTGACCATGGTAAGACTTCACTTTTGGATGCAATACGAAAAACAAATGTTGTTGCAGGCGAGGCAGGTGGTATCACTCAAAAAATTGGTGCTTATCAAATAGATTATAATGGTGAAAAAATCACCTTTATTGATACTCCTGGACACGCAGCATTTACTGCTATGCGTGCACGTGGCGCAAAAGTAACAGATATAGCAATTTTGGTTGTCGCTGCCGATGATGGAATTATGCCACAAACTGTTGAAGCAATAAATCATATTAAAGCCGCTAATGTTCCAATGATTGTTGCTGTGAATAAAATTGATAAGCCAGAGGCAAATTTTGAAAAAGTTAAACAGCAGTTGGCGGAAAATGGTGTTCTTCCTGAAGAATGGGGAGGTGATGCTATACTTGTACCTGTGTCTGCTAAAAAGGGAACAGGAATTGACGAACTTTTAAAAACCATACTTCTTGTTGCAGAAGTTTCTGAACTTAAAGCAAATCCTAAAGCAAGTGCTTTGGGCTCTGTTCTTGAAGCGGCACTTGATAAAAATCGTGGTGCGGTTGCAACTGTACTTGTCCAAAATGGTACACTTCATGTTGGTGATACAATCATTAGCGGTACTTCTTTTGGTAAGGTAAGAGCTATGTTTGATGAAAATGGCAAAGCTTTAAAATCGGCAGGACCAAGTACACCAGTTTCAGTTTTGGGACTTGATAGCGTACCAAATTCTGGTGATAAAGTATTTGCAGTTGATGAAAAACTCTCAAAACAAGTTATTGATGAACGTATAAGCAAGGCAAAAGAGCAACGCTCGCATTTGACAAGTGGCGTGTCGCTTGAAGACTTTATGGATAAGGTGAACGAAGGCAAACTTAAAGCGCTGAATATCATAATTAAAGCAGATGTTCAAGGCTCAGTTGAAGCATTAAAACAAAGTTTATTAGCTTTGAAAAATGAAGAGGCACGCGTCGTCTGTATCCATAGTGGAGCAGGTGCAGTTACAGAATCAGACCTTTTGCTCGCACAGGCTTGCGGTGCTGTTATTATAAACTTTAACTTAAAAGTTTCATCAAAAATAGAACAACTTGCAGAATCAATGTCTGTACAAATTAAGTCTTATAAAGTCATTTATGAAGTTGTTGATGAAGTCAGCAAGGCTCTTAGTGGCATGCTCAGTGTAAAATACGAAGAACAGGTTATTGGTCATGCTGAAGTGAGAATGATGTTTAAACTTTCGACAAGCGGTATTGTATGCGGAAGTTATGTAACAGATGGTAAAGTAGCAAGAAACGCTTTTGTTCGTGTATTTAGAGGAAAAGAAAAAATTCTTGAAACGTCTATTGTTGCCCTTAGAATTCAAAAAGACGACAAAGCAGAAGTTCCTTATGGATTTGAATGTGGTATAAAACTAAAAGATAGTCAAGATGTCAAGGCTGGTGATACACTTGAAGTTTATCAAAAAGTTGAAATAAAAAGAGGTTAATTGTGAGTAGTATAAGAACAGAACGTGCCAATTCCGAAGTTGAAAAAGTTTTGGCTGATATAATCTCAAATAGGTTAAATGATCCAAGACTTAGCAATGAATTTATAACTGTGACATATGCACATCTATCGGTGGATTTTAGACATTGTAAAGTTGGAATAAGTGTATATTCTGACAATGAAGATGTTGTCGTACGTCAACTTCGAAAAAGTGAAGGATATATAAAGCGTGAGCTTGTCAAAGAAGTAAAACTACCTTACACTCCTGAATTAACTTTTGTTTTGGACGAAGGTGCAAAACATAGTGACAAGATTAATGAAATTTTAAGTAAACTTGATATTCCTGAGGAAGATGATGAAGAACATACTGAAGAAGATTAAACATAGTAATAAAGTGGCAGTTTTTGGTCATCAGTCACCAGATGGTGACTGCGTTGGCTGTTTGGCTGCCATTTGTTTTTTATGTGAGCAATTTGGAAAAGCTGTTGATGCCTATGTTGATGATGAAATACCTTTACGACTTTCATTTTTAGACACAAAGTTTATTAACAAACAGGAGTTTAATGAAAATGACTATGATTTGTTTATCTCTGTTGATGTGGCAGATAAACATCAACTTGGAAAGTATAGTATAGTTTTTGACGATAATCATGATACCATTTCAATTGACCATCATTCAATTCGTGACCTTGTTAGTAAAATAACATATGTTGACAAAAAAGCTTCATGCTGTGAAATCTTATTTGAACTTTTAACTTTGTCAAAAGTAAAACTAGATTCATGGGTAGCAACTTTCCTTTACCTTGGTGTTAGCGATGATACGGGTTGTTTTATGCATGATAGCACAACAAGTTATTCGCACTATGTTGCTTCAAAATTGTTTGATTATGGTGCTGATTTCCAAAATGTAAACTATCATCTATTTAAACTTGTAACGCAAAAAACTTATGAACTGACTAAAAAAATAGAAAAGCTGGCAAATACTGATGGTGGTATTAGATATGTCGTTGTAACTCAAAATTTTTTGAAAGACAATAATTGCAAAAAATCCGATTTTGGTGATTATGTGAACACATTGCTTAATTTGGAAGGAACAAAAATTTCTTTTACTATGATAGAAATTCAAAAAGATTTTTATTCGCTAAGTTTTAGGTCATTGAAAAACTATAATGTTGCAAATGTCGCATCGAAATTTAATGGCGGAGGACATCCTCAGGCGGCAGGTGGCAGAATTGGTGGAGATAAAGATGTCTGCTTGAAAAATGTAATTGATGAATTAAAATTGGAGATACAACATAAAGATGCAAGTTTTTGAAAAAAATGGAATAATAGTTTTAAATAAACCTACACAAATGTCCAGCAGCAAAGCAGTTCAAATTGTTAAGCACACACTAAAGCCTAAAAAGATAGGGCATATGGGTACTTTAGATCCGCTTGGAAGTGGGATTTTGATTTTAGGTATCAATAAGGCAACTAAATTATTTGATAAATTTTTAAACAAAACAAAAACATATAAGACTATATTTTATTTTGGGAAACAAACTGATACACTCGATAGTGAAGGGAATGTTGTTAAAGAAGTATATTGTGATATAAAACTAGATGATGTAATTAATGTTTGTAAAAGTTTTGTTGGTGAATTTGACCAACTGCCTCCAATGTATTCAGCAAAAAAAATAAATGGGAAAAAAGCTTATGATTTGGCAAGAAAAGGTGAGACGTTTGAACTAAAAACTCGCAGGGTAACAATATATGACATAAAGTGCTTATCACAGGTGAACAAAAATACTTTTATGTTTGAAATATCATGCTCAGGGGGAACATACATTAGAAGCATTTGTCGTGATATGGCTCAAAAACTATCAACATGTGGTACTATGCTTGCCATTGTACGCACTAAATGTGGTGATTTTAATATTGTAGATAGTTGCACCATTGAAGATATTAAAAATGGTAATTTTAAACTGATTGAAACAAAAGAAGGTGAAATATGATAGAAAAAATTAGATTTGGGCCATCTGGTAATCAAAAATTATTTTATGAACAAGGCCATAAACATAGCATTGAAGCACCTATGTGGCTTCACTCAATGGGACTTGATGCATATGAGTTTTCATTCGGTAGAGGCTTTACGATAAAAGAAGATACTGCAACAAAAATAGGACTAGAGGCAAAAAAATATGATGTTTTAATTTCTTGTCACGCTCCTTATTACATTAACTTGGCCAATCCGGACCCTCTTATGATTGAAAAGTCTTTTGGGTATTTTACAAGGGGGCTTACACTACTTGATTGCTTTGGTGGTAGAGATTATGTTGTGCACATAGGTTCTTGCGGCAAACTTTCAAGGGAAGATGCTATTAGTAACATAAAAAATAATTTAAAAAATTTGCTTATCATTTTAAAAAATGGAGATTTTCTTAAAAATGGGAAAAGGCTTTGCTTAGAAACTATGGGTAAGCCACAACAAATAGGGACTTATGAAGAAATTATTGATCTTTGTACTATTGATGAGTGTTTGGTCCCCACTTTTGATTTTGGCCATATAAACGCACTAACAGGCGGAAGTTTAAAAACTTATGAAGATTACAGAAAGATTTTGGATTTGGCAGTTGAAAAATTGGGTGAAAGAGCAAAGTCATGTCACATACACTTTTCAAAAATCGAATATGGTGCAAAAGGTGAAATAAGACATTTAAACTATGATGATACAATTTATGGCCCAGATTTTGAACCACTTGCAAAAGCGTTAAAAGATTTGAATTTCACTCCAACAGTAATTTGCGAATCAAAAGACTATATGGCAACAGATAGTTTAATTATGAAGGGAATTTATGAGTCAGTGTAATGTTCATGAAATTATTTCAGATTTGATTATGGAGCATTGCTATATTGTTTATTCAGAGCATAACGCACTTATTATTGATCCAGGTGATGCCTATGAAAAGATTGTAAAGTTTTTGAAGCAAAAAAACTTAAAACCGCTTGCAGTGCTTTTGACTCATGGACATTTTGACCATTGTTTTTGTTGTAAAAGATTGCAAAAAGATGGCATTAAAATTTATATTCATGAACTTGATGAAGACAAACTCCATAGCGATGGAAATTTAGCAAGTGCGTTTGGATTAAAATTTGACGAGCTTTATGCAGACAAAAAACTCAATGAAGGGCATATAAATATTGGTGAGTTTGATGTTGAAGTGATTCATACTCCGGGGCATAGTGAAGGTAGTGTGTGCTATGTAATTGGAAATCATTTTTTCAGCGGAGATACTTTTTTTAAAAATGGAGTTGGACGGACTGATTTTTATGACGGAAGCATGCTTAAATTAAGACAAAGTCTGAGAAAATTGGAACAATATCTAAGAAAACCTTACATTTTTCACTATGGACATTAAAAAATACTTGCAACAATTTTTTTAATATGATAATCTTATTATGATGTAATTAATTTAAGGAGAAAATATGATAACAGCAGGAGATTTTAGAAAAGGCGTAACATTTGAAATGGACGGAAATGTCTACACAGTTGTTGAATTTTTGCATGTTAAACCAGGTAAGGGTTCACCATTTGTAAGAACAAAGTTAAAAAACGTTATTACTGGGCAAGTTATTGAAAGAACATTTAACCCAACAGACAAATTCCAAGTCGCAGTGATTGAAAGAAAAGAGATGCAATATCTCTATCATGAAGGAGATTTGTACTACTTCATGGATATGGAAACATATGACCAAATTCCATTTAATAAGTCACAAGTTGCAGATGCAATGAACTTTATGACAGAAAACATGACAGCAACAGTGCAATTCTATAAGGGAACAGCATTCTCAGTTGAACCACCAACATTTGTTGAACTCACAGTTGTTGATTGTGAACCAGGAGTTCAAGGAGATACAGCAAAATCTAGTTACAAGCCAGCAACGCTTGAAACAGGGTACGTAATTGGTGTTCCACTATTTGTGAACAGCGGTGAAAAAATCCGTGTTGACACTCGTGATGGAAGTTATATGGAACGTGTAAAATAAGTAAAAAATGAATTTGTCAAAATATGCAATATTGTGTAATATTGCATATTTTTTTTGTGTTTAGTAATGAAATTATTTTTCTTAAACTATACATTGTTGTAGGAGAAAAATATGTTACAAGAAATACTTTCTGACCCCCTTAAAAATATAATTAACTACAAAATCTCATTGTCACAACTATCCGAAATAAGGCTCAGAGCAAACAAGCCTATTGTTGTTTTTGTTAAGGGACAACCTTATTATGTCAGCGAAAAAGGACTTTGTTGTGATATTGATAGTGCAATGTTTTGCACACAAGAGATGATTGCAGATATTGTTTATAAGTCAAGTGACTATTCTATTTATTCAGTAAATGACCAAATTAAAAATGGATTTATCACCATGTCTAATGGCGTAAGGATTGGGCTTTGTGGAAATGTTATTGAAGATAATGGTGAAGTGAAAACAATCACTAATTGGTCAAGTATTAATATTAGAATTCCTCATCAAATAAAAAACATGTCGCTTTGTGCATTTGATGATATAGTGGATGAAACTGGAATAAAAAATACTTTAATTGTTTCTCCACCTGGTGCAGGTAAGACAACTTTTCTGCGAGATTTTTTATACCAACTTTCTGCACATAACTACTGCCTTAATGTAAGCGTGGTTGACGAACGTGGAGAAATTGCCGGTGGGGTAGATAGTAAGATTGATATTGGTAATTTTTGTGACATAATAAGTTTTTGTAGTAAACCTGTCGGCATTATGCAATGTATAAGATCGATGAACCCTGGGCTTATTGTGACAGATGAAATTGGTGACAAAGACGATGCAAAATGTTTGATTGACGCAATGAATTGTGGTGTTAAAGTTATTGCAACAGCCCACGCATCATCAATTGAAGAACTAAGGCGTAAAGACTTTTTTACAAGTCTTCCATCGCAATATTTTCAACGCTATGTGCTACTTTCAAAAAGAGAAGGACCAGGTACATATGAGGGGACATATAACGAAAAATTTTCAAAAATTGTTAAGTGGTGAACTATGACCATAATTTTGATTGTAATAATAATTTTTTGTTTTGCTCTTATGGGCTTTAAATTTTCTTCTTATTATGTAAACAGAAAAAAATTTTTTTCATCACTTGTTCTTATGCTCTCAAGCATGGAAGCAGATGTTGTTTTTAGCAGAGATAAACTTGCTAACATATTGAAAAAGAACACAGTAGTTTGTGCAAGTAAAGAACTTTGCTTGTTGTGCGAAAATATGGTACTCGCGATTGAAAGTAAACAACTGATAGATGAAAAGATATTTGACAATGTAAAAATATTAAGGGCAGACGAAAAACAACTTTTGTATAAGTTTTTTTCTCAGCTTGGTAGATATGATGTAACGGCACAAAGTAAAGAAATCAAAAGCTATCAGATGACTATTAATGATTATAATTTGCAGGCACAAGAAGATTGCAAAAAATATTCAAGCCTTTTCATTAAGCTTGGAATAATTGTTGGGATACTCGTTTGTTTGCTCATTATATAGGAGAATTTTATGGGTGTTGAAGTTATTTTCAAAATCGCTGCGGTGGGCATTTTGACAACAGTTGTTGGTCAAATATTAAAGCAGAGTGGAAAAGAAGAAATTGCGACTTTTTCAACTTTGGCAGGATTAATCATTGTGCTATTGATGGTTTTGGATTTAATCAGTACACTTTTTGACACAGTACGAAATCTATTTGGCCTTTAAGGAGGTGATATGGACATAATAAAGATCATTGGAATAGGTCTTATTACAGTCATTGCCTCCATGCTGGTTAAGCCCTTAAAACCAGAAGTTAGTATTATTATTGGACTTTGTGGCGGAATACTTATTCTAATTCAAACAGTTAATTATGTTGTTGACATCATAGATGCCTTTACAAATATTGTTGAAAAAACGGGGCTAAATACAGGGCTTTTAAAAACTCTTTTAAAAATAATTGGGGTGGGATATTTGGCTGAATTTGCTGCCAACATATGTCAAGATGCTGGTTCTAGTAGTGTTGCCGATAAGATATTATTCGCGGGTAAGATTATAATTCTTGCAATGGCTTTGCCAATAGTCACTAGCATAATTGAAATAATAGTGGAGATATTGCCATGAAAAAATATCTTACACTTTTGTTTGTTATAGTTTTTGTTGTGTGTCCTTTTTTGTTTGCTGGTAATGTGAACGCAGTTGTATATTGTGACGATGAGTTGTCATCATCAGAAATTGAAGACATAATTGAAGACAGTATTGAATCACAATTAGGAGATTTGGATTTTAGTGAACTTGAAGATGCTCTTGACAACTTAGATGAAGAAGGGCATGAGATATTTGGTAATGACTCATTCATTGATAAAATAAATCAAATACTTAGTGGAGAGTTCACTGAAAATGGTAACTCCATATGGACAAGTATTCTGCAATTATTTTTTGATGATGTTTTGGCCTTTCTTCCTATTTTGTCGTTAGTGATTGCAATAGCAGTGACATATAGTTTGGTGAGTGCTTCAAAGCCAGCATCAAAAAACAAGTCACTCGGTGATGTAATACACCTTGTTTGCTATGGTGCTATTATACTTGTTTTGGTTGGCTATAGTGTGAATATGTTAAAACTCACATCAAATACTTTGCAAAACATAAAGACACAAATGGATGTAGCTTTTCCAATTTTATTAACAGTTTTAACCGCAATAGGTGGTACTACTTCTGTGAGCGTATATCAACCTGCAGTGGCTGTTCTTAGCGGTACTATTATAAATATCTTTACTAACATCCTTATGCCAATATTTATTTTTAGGCTTGTGTTTTCAATTGTTGGGAATCTTAGCAACAACGTTAAATTAGATAAATTTGCTTCATTCTTTTCCAGTTTATTCAAGTGGATAGTTGGTGGAGTATTTACAGTATTTTCAGCTTTTTTGGCTATTCAAGGAATAACGGCAGGAAGTGTTGATGGAATATCTTTTAGAACTGCCAAATATGCCATAAAAAACTCAATACCGCTTGTTGGCTCATATTTGTCTGATGGATTGAATTTGATTGTTGCAAGCAGTGTTCTGATAAAAAATGCAGTTGGTGCAGGCGGACTTATTTTGCTTTTTGCCACAATTATTGTGCCTGTTTTAAATTTAATTGTGTTTATGTTGTCATTAAAGTTAGTGGCTGCCATATTAGAACCTATTACTGATTCCAGAATATCTAATTTTATTTCCATGCTTGCGAAAAGTATATCGCTTTTGATTGTGATGATTTTATCTTGCGCCTTTATGTATGTGCTAATGGCGGGAATGATAATGTGTAGTGCAAACTTCTTTTAAAAGGAGAAAATTATGGATATTTCAGCTTGGATATTGTCAATTGCTGGTGTAAGTGTGCTTTCAATACTTATAGATTTGTTTTTACCAAGTGGGCAGACAAATGGTTATATAAAAACTATATTTAATTATGTAATTGTTTTTATAATAATCGCACCGCTTCCTGCGTTAATTAAATCTGATATTGACACATCTAATATATTTACTGAAACTGAGATTGTTCTTCAAGAGGACTATATATACCAGTTAAATCGCGACAAACTCACCATGCTTGAAAAAGGTATTGAAACAACGTTAGATTCAAAAGGACTTAAAAATGTTGATGTTTCTATTTCTGCGGATATTTTCACAACGGTCATGGAGATAGAGACGATTTATGTCGATTTTAGTAATTTAGTTATAGAGAATAATAGCGAGCATATAGATATAGAGAATGAGGTAGTTGATGTAATTATTTCATTTGTGGATATAGAAAAGGAGAATATTGTTTTTAGTGGATATTAAGCAAAAAAAAATTACAATTTGGGAGAAGTTAAAAAACATCAAGCATTTTGAAATAATAATTGTTGTGGTATTTTGTGCAATACTTTTACTAATTTACAGTTCGACATTTTCTTCCACAAAAAGTGAGAAAAATACGTTGACTGCACTTACAACAGAGGAATATGCCGAGTACCTTGAGAATAAATTATCCAATGTACTGTCACAAATAAACGGTGCAGGAAATGTAAGTGTTATGGTGACACTGGCTTGCGGAGTCGAATACGTTTATGAGACAAACACAACAGAAGAAACCACTTCTCAAACAGTCGATGGAGTGACAACAACTCAGACCACAACAACCGAAGAACTGATTTTAGTTTCACAATCTGGTAAAGATTCTCCGTTAATTATAAGAGAAAATTTGCCAAAGGTCAGTGGTGTGTTAATAGTTAGCAGTGGGGCAAGTAACATAAGCGTGATGCTTGATCTTCAAAAAGCAGTGATGGCATTACTTGAAATTGATGCAGAAGATATAGAAATTTTGGTAGGTAAATAAAAAGGAGATTAATTATGTTGAAAAAGAGAACAAAGATTATTATTTTGGTTGCTATGGTATTATTGCTTGGAGTTACTGGATATTTGAACATTGCGTTAAATAACAATGTGACAACGCCAACAGCGGGAACAGTTACACAAATGAATTATTTTGATACTTATAGGCAAGATAGGCAAACAACTCGAGATCAAGAACTTTTGTACTACGATGCAATTATTAATTCTGAAGATTCCACAGAAGAGGCAAAAGCAACTGCAGAAGCTATGAAACTTGAAATAGTAGAACAAATGGAATCAGAACTTGTTATGGAAGGACTTATCAAGGCGAAAGGATTTGAAGACGCCATTGTTACAACATCAGCAAATAATATAAATGTCATTGTTAAGTGCGCAAGTCTTGAAAGTTCACAAGTTGCTCAAATTGTTTCCATAGTTCAAGAGCAGACACAAAAATCTATTGATAATATTAAAATAATTCCCGTAGAATAATTGCAAAAGTTTTGAAGGTATGTTATATTAATAAAAAATGGTGTAAACCTAATAATATAACAAAGCGAGGGCACTAGTGTCACAACTATATAATGAACTTCAAGAAGATAAAGGTAAAATAACTTGCGATAGAAATATTTTATTGTCCATAATCTCATTGGCAACAAAAGAAATAAGCGGTGTTTCGAGTTTGCAAGATAGCTTTTCTATGAAATTAAAAAAGTTGTTTTCAAAGTCGGATTCAACTGGTGTTAAACTTAAAATTGCTCAAAATGGTCAACTTATTATTGATGTGTTTATAAGGATTTACAGTGGAAACAATGTTCCTGACATTGCATACAGAGTACAGGACAACATCAAAAACAACATTGTTTCTATGGTCGAGATGAGGGTTAATAAAATAAACATCCATATCGTAGGTGTTGATTTTAAAGCAGAGGAGCAAAATTAATCCACTATTTAAGTGGATTTTTTGTGTGGAGAAAGAATATGCGAGCATACGCAAGAGAAATTGTTTTTTGTAAAGTATTTGAAACGCTTTTTGGTTCAACGACCAACGAAGGTGATATTTTTGATTTTGAGCAATTGACAAAACCTGATGATGTTGAGTTTGCCAAAACACTTTTGTCATGCTGTCTTGATAATATAAGCGACATAGAAAGTGTTATCTCTTCAAATCTTAAAGACTACACTATAGAAAGATTGTATAGAGTTGATAGGGCGATTTTAGATGTTGCAATTGCGGAGATTAAATACTATAAACAAACGCCGCCAAAAGTTGTGATAAACGAAGCGGTCAACCTTGCTAAAAAATATGGAAGCGAAAAAAGTTACGCTTTTGTAAATGGTTTACTTAAAAATGTTATAGAGGAGAAGTAAGTGGAACAAAAAGCACTGACTGTAACTCAAATATCCACATACTTTAAGCAGATTTTTGATGCTGAAGAAATGTTATTCAACGTTCGTGTTATAGGCGAAATTTCAGGACTTAGCGTGGTTAGAGGAATAGCATATTTTGTTTTGAAAGACGAAAACGCAACCATGTCCTGCGTGTGTTTTGACACTTCCAACTTTTCATATCAAAATGGAGATAAAGTTATTTTAACAGGCACTCCGAGATATTATATAAAGGGCGGAAAGCTCAATTTTAATGTCCAAAAAGTTGAAAAATCAGGGCTTGGTGAATTGTATCAACAATTCTTAAAGCTTAAAGAAAGCCTTGAAAAAGAAGGTTATTTTGACGTTTCGCATAAAATCGAGATGCCAAAAAATATCAAGCGTATTGGTGTTGTCACGAGTAGAGAAGGTGCAGTAATTCAGGATATTATAAATGTGAGGACAAGGAGAAATCCTTATATAGATATTGTGCTTTATCCTGTTAAAGTTCAAGGTTATGAAGCAGAGTATGAAATTGCCAAAGGTATTAAATTTTTGGATAACTATGATGTTGATTTGATTATAGTTGCCAGAGGTGGTGGCTCTTTGGAAGATCTTGCACCTTTTAACACAAAAGTGGTGGCCGATGCAATTTACGATGCAAAAAAGTTTGTGCTCTCTGCTGTTGGACATGAAACAGACTATACAATTTGTGATTTTTGCAGTGATTTAAGAGCACCAACGCCTAGTGCTGCTGCCGAACTTGTTTGCAAAAATGTAAGCGAGCAAATAGATAAGTTAAAAACGCTTTTGTCAAGGCTAAGGCAAAGTATACAAGAAGTATACGTGGACAAATTTACTATGTTTACATCACTTGCAAAAGATTTTGTGCGTACATTTGATGATAAAAACTCAAATAATCTAAATACATTTTCTAAACTATTAATCAAGTTTAAATTTAGTGCTGAAAAATTTTATAATAATCTTAATAGTGAATTTAATTTAATACTTAATAAACTTTATAAACTTAATCCAACTGAAGCACTAAAACTTGGTTACGCTGTTATAAAAAAGCAAAATCAAATAAAGTCAGTTGATGAAGTAAATATTGGTGATGAGATTATTGTTAAAATGATTGATGGTGAAATTGGTGCAACTGTTACCAAAAAGGAGAAATAAATGAATTTTGAAGAAAAGTTAAAAAGACTTGAAGAAATCGTTTCGCAACTTGAAAGTGGGGAATGTGCCTTTGAACAAGCGATAAAACTATTTGAAGAAGGAAAAGATATTGCAAAAAGTTGTTCTGAAATTTTGGATACAAACAAGGGCAAAATTACAGAGCTTGTTGCAGAACTTGATGGAATTGTCGAACGTGAAATGAAGTGATAAATCACTTGAATTTTGCATATATATATGGTATAATAAAAATGAAGGTGCAGTATTCTAGTCAGGCTGGACTATTTGGAAGTTGATACAAAAAGCAACGAAGGGCACAACTGTGAAGTTTCTGGTGCGTGCTTCGATTGCCCAAATTGGGGTGCGTGCTGGAAGTTAAGATTATTGGGCGAGTTATAACGGCATATAACC
>CALWTH010000050.1 GCA_944384405.1 uncultured Clostridia bacterium | reverse complement strand
GTCAATACATGTATTTAGATATGTTCGGCTTCGGAGATATATCATTTAAAAAAGACGACTTGAAGAATTCAGGTTTGAACCTGTATGGCTATGACGTGTATGATTACAGCGAACTTACAGTTTTATTTAACGGAAAAGAAAACAATGAATGGTTCTCTAAACAAGATAACTCTGGCAATATGCAAAGCGACCAAATTAGAGGTGGAACAATACAAATCGGAACTTTTATGCCTGCTAAAATAAACGAAGATGTGAAAATAACCATAAGGGGAGCAGTCAAGGAAAAAGAGGTTTCTTTCGCGTTTATGCGTGCTGATGATGAAAGGCTTGGGGAAAATAAACTTGAACCAACTAATCAAGCAATTTTTGATAGGAATTACAACGATTATATTGAAAATTACTCAACAAAACTGAAAGAAAAAGATTATCAATACTTTGATACTCATTATGAAGGCGAAAATATTGCAAGTGCAACAAACAATGGATACACTAGTGTTGATTGGCTTTTTAAAGATGATAAAAATGTAATTTTATATGAAGATGCAAATGAAGAAAATACTATATATAAACCTTATGAATTCAAATATAATGCTTCAGAGTTTTTTAATAAATATCTTGTAACTTATTATGCTTACATTGAACCAAATGGAGCAATGTCAGGCGGTTATAATAGTAGTCAACTTGAAAATCTGCCAAGTGGGACAAAAGAATACAAATACCAAGGTTACGTTTTCAAAAATGGCGATTTTTATGACGGATATGCCATATTTGAAATTTTATCTGATAAAAAATATGGTTATTATGATGGTGTTGAAATAAGAAATTATGAATATAATTTTGGCAATTATGGCGGTTATGAGGGAATTTCAGGTAACAGCTATAAGATCGTTGAAGATGCTTATAAACCAATAAATCAAGAAAACACAACTGTTGAACAGTTGCGTAAACAAAGCAATTATGTTTTTGAATTATACGAGAAAAATCTTTTTGTTTTTGATTTTTCAAATATGAATGTTAAAGAGAAAAATATACTTATTAATCATAGTGATGGGCAAAATATCTGTTCTATTGATGCAAGTCTTTCTAGTGATTATAGAGATGGACACTTCGGAAGTTATGGAACAAGTTTGGATGAAATTGGTGGAGTTGATGAAAAATCTACATTTTATATAATGAACTTACCAAACAAAATTAAAGGTGTATCAGGTATAGATTTTTCAAATGCAGAAATTTACATTAATGGGACAAAACTTGAAGGTGCTCTTGGTGGATATAAATATGTTCCTGCTAACACTGAAACAGGAGTAGAAGAATATTTTGAATGTTATATAAATGCAGGTGTTGTTGAAATTGATTTTTATTCAAAAGAAAGATTATTGGACGCTGCTTTATCATTAAACAATGATAAAGAAAAATTTGAAATAATTATTAAAAACATAAATTTTGATAACGCAGTGGGGTTGTCGAAAATAAAAGTAATAGATAGTACACAATCAAATTTACCTTCTATTTCTTCTGGAACATACGATGATACATTTTTAAACACAGTATATAGTTGGAATGAAGGTAATACTGTTTATGCCTATGTGCAAACAGGAGATAACAATAATCCTAATAAAATTTTAGTTAGTTTTATTCCATTTGGTGGACTAGATATTACAAAAACACCAAAAGTTTCAATTAATAAAGGTGATGATATAAAAGAAATTGATATAATGGCCCAAATCAATAAAGGTTTAGGAGATCCAACTTCTCTACAAGATTTTAAAGATGTGTTAGATGAAATTGATCATAGATATATAAGTTGGTCAGAAGATGGATATAAAATTCAAGTCAGTTTTTATCAACCAGAAATAAATATTCAATATCTATCAACAATAAATATACAATTACAACTAGATGGAACTTATACGGATTGGTTAGAAATGAATTGTGAATTTATATAATACTAAATGTAAGATAGAAGAATATGTAAGTTACTGCATTATCAATAAGAATATTTTTAAAACGAAAATGGAGCGTAATGCTCCATTTTGTTGTATAAGAAAACCCCGGGATAGTCCCGGGATTCAAAAGAGGTTATACCTTTGAGAACTAACACCTCCTATGTTACAATTTTTTCGTAGGCTACACGAAAAAATAACATAGGAGATTTTGTCATGAAAGACACAAATGGTTTAGCACATACGACTTGGAATTGCAAATATCACATAGTATTTGCACCAAAGTATAGAAGAAAAGTATTATTTGGACAAAAACGATTGGAGATTGGGGCAATTCTAAGGAGTTTGATGCTATTGGAGACACCACCCAAAATGAGCGTGTCGGGGTTTATGGGGTATTTAAAAGGGAAAAGTACAGTTTTAATATATCAAAGATTTACAAATTTGTTTTTAAAATATCGACATCGCGAATTTTGGTGTACAGGGTATTATGATTCTGTGCCTATTCCTGTGCCTATGTGCCAGTTTTATACTAGTTTATAATAGGGAGTGTTAGTAATTTGTATCTTTTTTAAAAAATATAATTTATGCTGAAAATAATCTAAAAATCCTGTGCCTATTTTTAGAAAAATTTAAAAAAATAGGCACAAGTGAAAATATTAAATTTTTGGTAAGCATGAAAAAACCCTGATAAAATCAGGGTTTCAACTGGTTGGAATGAGTGGACTATGGTCTGCCGACCCCCACCTTATATTTGCTTTCGCAATATAAGGTTTGGGGGATTACACAAACTGTGGTTCTTGTCTCTATTTGTAGTCAAAAAACGCACAATGCTTGTCTGCATTGTTTATTTTTTTCTTTTTCTTTCGCTTATAAAAACAGGTTTTTAACGCTCAGTAAAATAAAAAAAGAATTGCCAACGGCAATTCTGCGTTTTTGGTTGGAATGAGTGGACTCGAACCACCGACCCCCACCTTATCAGGTAAAGAATACCGACAATTTAGGTGGAAACCCTATATATTAAAGTGCTTTAAATTAAAGCATTTTTTATTATCTAAAAATAATTGCAACAGTTTATCTTAAAATTACTGTTGCAATTTGTTGCAAATGTTTAGTTTTAATTTGATTTTGACTATTTAAAACTATCTAAAACTTGTAATGGTTGTTTGAGTGTGTTGTATAAGAGTATTTTTAGTTGTTTTAATCAAGTTTAATTGTTTTTATTTCTTTATTGCTTTTTATCAAATCTCTATATATTATAAATTCTTTGAATTTTTTTAAAGAGCAAATTATTGTATTATGACTTAATGCGCCAAGTTTACTTTTCTTTCCAAATTTATCATATTTTTTTATGTATTTATCTATGTCTTTAATTAAAGTTTCGTAATTTATTCCTTCTTCATTTTTTACTAAATTTATTGCCCAAACATATCTATATGCTGTGCTTTGTAAATCGCTATCGGTTTTTTCTTTATATCCCCAATCCACCAAAAGATTAAAATATTCCCTTTCAATTTGATCCGTAATATGAAAAGGTTTATACACTCCAACCCTTTTTTTCTTTTTCTGTTGTGTTTCTTGACATAGTGGACAATATTGCTCATCGTCTGGAATATAGTTCAGTCCACATTTTTCACATAATTTCATATCTACCTCGAAATTGATATTTTATAATTTTATACTTTAATTTAATAATTTTGTCAAATTGACATTTTGCTTTTTTGTTTATTTCATATGAATTCGTATTTATAAGCGAATAATCGTATCAAAAAGTGGTTGTTATGCTATGTAAAAACAGTTATAATACAAATGAAATTAGGAGGTAAGATGTATAATAAAATCAATAAAGTTATTGGGAGAAACATTTCTACTTTAAGGAGGTCGATGAATTTAAAACAAGAAGCATTTGCGATGGAACTCAACTCAATGCTTAGAAAAAATTATAAAATAAATGCAAATTACGATTTTAAAACAATAAGCAAGTGGGAAATGGGAAAATCTATTCCAAAATTAGATGTCTTAATTGCCATAAGCAGAGAGTATAATTTAAGTTTAGATGAACTTCTTAAAGACAACATTGAAGATGTGGTGGAGAAATCGAACTTCTCTAATTCTGAAGAAAATTTGCTAAATGAATTTATAAAAAATCCAGCTGTTTGCACACTTGAAAACGGAAAACTTGTCAGTGCGTTTAACCCAAAGATGTATAAATATGGTCAACTATCATATTTAGCAGATAATCTAGTTGAATATAGATCTGGTTATAGTAGAAATTTTTCTTTTACAAATGAAACAAAAGAAGTTGAAATCATAGTTGGAATAATGGATGTAAACGACGGTAAGAGAGAACTACATTATTTAGGAAATGGAGAAAATGATATCGTAAGCATTGAAAAGGTGCCATTAGATTTTGAAGTAAAAACAAATAACAACAACATTATAAAAGAGATTTATTATCACGAATTGCTTAACGATAATAACATAGAAGTTATAAAACTTGGCAATGGAAAAAGTTTTGTGCTTAATGAAAACTTTTCTAAGTATGACAGTAGTCTTTACAAATTTACAAAAGATGATATGCCACAAGACTTGGATTTTTATGGTGTTGACAAGCGTGAAGGTGATTGGACAGATTATGCTTGCCTAAAAGGACACTATATAATCGATGATGTTAATTTGTTCGATTTTTATGGCTCTGGAATTTACTATTATAAAAATGCAGGAATATTTGTCGTCGTATTATGGGGCAAAATAAAGTGTACTGATGCACAACTTGTTAAAGTTTTGTCGGATGATTACAAACATAGACTTATCAATGCACTGCAAGAAATTACAGATGAATCAATATGTATTGAGAATTTTAAAGAAATTAAAAATTATCTTAAAAAAAAGGAAAATATGGAAATATGAAAAATATTTGTATAAATTTAGAAATAGAAGAGGATAAATATGAAAAATTCATGGCAGTCGTAGACAAGGCTGGCGTAAAATTAGATAATATTTTTAAAGAAATAGTAGATAAAACTGTAAGCGACAACAATATAGATTGGCTCAAGGGGAGCATAAGTGGGGAAATAAGATCAAAAGATGTGAAAGCAAACAGGGCAATAAGCATTTTTACACGCAAAGGGTATCACAACATTTCGCGAGAAAATACCACATTTTCAACCAAAAACAAAAACAATGGACTGTATTGGTTAAATCCAGACAAAAAGCACTTAAAAGAAGATTGGTATATTATTTTAAACGATTGCGGGGTTGGTCGGCTGTATTTATTGTTTGTTCCAGCAAATAGCATTGATAAATTAAAAATGAGAAATGATAAAATCTGCAATGTGTCAATTTATGGATTAAACTTGGAAATGAAGGATGTACATTCCGGAGTAGAGTTTGGCAAATACTTGATTGATTTTGTAGATTATGATAGTCTTATTTAACTGATGTTGAATAGTATGTTTGTATCTAATCTATTTCAATTTACCATTAGTAGTTTGCAAACAAAAGCACAAAAGGAGAAAATATGGAAAGTTATATAATTGAAACACTAAAACACTTAAATGAAGATGATAAAAATCAAATCTTAAAAATAAATAATGAAAATTTAGCGAAAAATGGTGGAACGCTTGAAAATGAAGGCATTTTACCATACGATTATATAGTTGTTGCAAGGTTAAATCAAAACATAATAGGATATGCTTTTTTAAAAAAAGATTTTTATCGTGTTCAAGATATGTATGTTTCGCAAATTGCAGTTGACAAAAATTATCAACTACAAGGCGTGGGAACAAATATGTATCATTACATATTCAAGCATTTAAAAGGTTTTGAGTCAATTAGTTGTCACATAAGAATTCGCAATTCTGGTTCAAAAATATTTCACGAAAGTTGTGGACTTTCATCAAAAATTGACATAAGGTATTTAAATAACTATATCGCTACAAAAAATATTGAAGGAAACAATATGCTTAGTTTTGATGACTCAAAGCCAGAAAAATATTTTATTGATGATAATAGTTTAAAACTTATGGGGGCAATAATTGGGGATATAGTCGGTTCTCCTTATGAATTTATGAGTTTAAAATTAAAAAAATTTCCATTGTTTAATAACTATTGTCGTTTTACCGATGACACAGTTATGACTTGTGCAATAGCACAAAGTTTAATTGACTGCAATGGAGATTATACAAATCTTGATAAAATTACAATAGTCAATATGCACGAAATAGGCAAGCATTATTACAAAACAGCTGGCTATGGTGGAATGTTTTATGATTGGCTTATTTCGGGTAGTGTAAAGCCTTACAATTCTTTTGGGAACGGAAGTGCAATGCGAATAAGTGCAATTCCTTATGTTGCGAAAAGTTTAGAAGAAGTGAAAAAACTAACAAGAAAAGTAACCGAGATAACACACAATCACCCAGAAGGAATTAAGGGAGCAGAAGCAACAGCCGTTGCGGAGTGGATGGCATTAAATGGAAATAGTAAAGAAGAAATAAGAAAGTACATTGATGAAAACTACTATCCAATGAACTATGACGAAAACGATTTATTTGAAAATTACAAATTTGAGGGTTCATGTCAAGAAACTGTACCACAGTGTATTTTTGCATTTTTGGTATCAAAGTCATATGAAGATGCAATAAGAAAAGTTATTTCTTGGGGTGGAGATACTGACACAATGGGCGCAATAACAGGTGGTATTGCCGGAGCTTATTATGGCGTTCCAAAAGAAATCGAAAAACAAGGGTTAAAGTATTTAGACGAGCGTATGTTAAAAATTGTTAAAGATTTCAATAAAATAATAATTAAAAATAGATAATTATCAAGAAAAGAAGTAAAGTAAAGATAGGAAGGTGGTAAGTATGAATTCTTTAGAAATGGAAAAGAAAAATAAAAAAGTTTATTTGTTAGAAGAAAATATTGATGTAAAAAAAGAATATGACTCATTCCAAAGAGATGTTATAAAAATTTACAATGAAATATCTGATTTATGGGGGAAATTTAGCACTATTTTTAAAGCATGCAATAAATTAATTCGTTCAAAAGATGTTGATGCATTTTGCGACCGCGAGGATGAGCTTGTGGGAAGATACTCTATCGTTTATAATAAAGAGTCAGACAAGTTAATTATGTATACAAAAGGAAAAATTTTATTCGAAGGAAACATTTCAGATGTTGAAGAAGTTGAAAATTTATTGGCAGATTATTATACCTATGATAGGGATAATTTAGATGAATCTTACAATTCTTCTGCCAACAAACTAAAAAGCTTGAGACAAATTTATAATAATAAACACAATCAATAATACGAATGGTTTTGTATTCGCGAATATTTTGCGTGTTTAGTAACTTGAATCTCAAAAGGCGCCAAGTTGTGTGTCAAAAGTTATTTTTCTTTCATATGTTTCTCCTTTTAATAATTATGTCGCATCTCAACCTTATTTGTACAGGCAGTGAGATATTATTTTTAGTGACTATGAAAAATATTATTGTTTTAAGTTTGAACTGGATGCAAAAAATGGTATAGTGGATTTTAAAAGTCCGCGTTAATAAAGATTATAATAAAAATAATGAAGGAAGGGCATGGATGATAGAATCATTTCTGAATTTATGAAAAGAGATTTGAGATTTTATATCGATATCTTGATTGATGATGAAGAGTTTGTTGATGACATAGAAAAATCAAAAATATTTCATAAGTTTAAAGATTTGAATTTGGAAGAGAAGAAAGAAATGTTTAATGCCTGCATAGGCAACACGGCAAGGACTTTTATCATGTGTAATATTGTCGCAAAGCATATTCATAAAAAAATGTATGCACTTCAAGATAAATTTTTGGATCCATACTGGAAAGAACGCTTTGACAAAGTCGACAAAAATATATAAATAATAAAGATTTAAATGTCTTTTTCGATTACTGGCATAATTCGGTAATTTTTATTAATTTAGCATACAAATTAAATTATGACAGGTAAATAATTATGTCCATATAGTAGATGTTTTTCATGAATATATTTATCCACTCACGACATCAGAGATAGATTTTCATCGTTCAAGAATTTGACAGTACAAAAAACATTGTTTTTTTAGATACTTACATCAATTAGATTAAAAAGATGAATAAGTAAACTTATAGTTTACAAATTGCCAATAAAAGTTGGTTGATCGAATTTTAAAAATATATTACAATATTACCGTATGGAGGCAAGGATGAAACTTAGTGAAAAAATTACATTATTAAGAAAACAAAAAGGATTTTCTCAAGAAGATTTGGCAAATATGCTTGATGTTTCCCGTCAGGCTGTTTATAAATGGGAGAATGATGCATCAATGCCAGACATAGATAAAATAAAAAAAATGGCCTCACTTTTTGACATCAGTTTTGATAGATTATTAAATGATCAAATAGATATCACACAACAAAATACCGCTAATTCAAATATAGTTAATACTGCAAAGGTGTATCGCGATGTTTTTAACTCAGGATTCAAACTAAATTACAATCAACCGGATATAGACCATGGATATACAGAAAACAGAAATAAAAAATTGAAAAACAGTAATGAGATTTATGAACATAAAACCAGTCAGATGAAGGAATTTTTAGAAGCAATGGGGATTGAAAATTACATACTTTTTCAATCAGATTTATGTGGCTGTTTCTTCCAAAACGAAAATGATTTTACTTTTGGCTTTTATTATGATGGTAATATTCAGTTTTTATGTCCATATGAAAATTTTATTAGTGTACATTTAAATAATTCTGGCAATAAAATGGATTATGGAAGACAAACGGTTTTTGGTGTTGGACTAGGGGCTGGAGGAATAAATTCAATTGGAGTTGGATCAATACCACAACTAAAATTTAGCAAACCTTCAAATTATACATTGACCATTTCTTACTTTGGTAAAAATGGCAAAGTAAATGAGTTCAAACTTGATGTAAATTGTAATAGAAGGTACACAATTTATCAAATGAAAAAAACAGATGAGATTGACTTATTTAATGAAATTCAGTCTGATTTCGCAAACAAACAATTAAACAGCATTGTTGCGAAACTAGAGACTTGTCATGCTTTGGCGGAGAAAATATTTAATAAAGAAATTAATGTTAAAGATATCAATATTGAAGAAATTAAAAAAGTATACAACAAAAGATATGAGCAGGAAAACGAATTCAAAAACACGTTAGAACAAGAAGTGTTAGGAGACAATTTAAGACGTAAAAAAACTATGTGGATCGTACTTGGAGTTCTGGCAGGCATATTCATTTTTGTATTGATTGTTAATACAATTTCTCATATTGTTGAAAAAACTCAAATGGAAGCTTTGGATAAAAGTAAAGCCGCCATTGTTGTTGAATTGATTGATCAAATAGGCGAGGTAACTTTGGAGGATAAGGATTTACTTTTTAGCATTGAAGATAATTATAATGACTTAACAAGTGCCCAAAAATCTTATGTAACAAATTATTCAATTTATACTAAAGCTCAGTCACAGTATAACATTTTGTATAAAAACTATATGGAGGAATACACAAAAGATGATCCTACTCGTAATATAACCTTGGAAGATTTGAATGGTACTTGGGAATGTGACAAATATAAAATTACTATTGGAGATTTTGCAAATGGCAAATCTGTTTGGTATAGAACATATAACAAACAAACTCAAAGTTATGGAATAGGAGGCGGAGTCGCAAGTAATTTACCATCAAGTTCTATTGGCGAATATGATTGTTTAACTCAAACAATGTCAGCTAGATTATATGAGTGGGGTAAGGGTATATTTAGCAAATATCACGACATCACATTAACCAAAAGTATTGATGGAGAGTTAACAATGCACCTTATGGGTTATACTTTTATAAAAAATTAACATAAATTAGTAAAAACAAATATCATATATATTTTTTTTAAATAATTGACGATAAAAACTATACGAAATATATGTAAAAATGTAAGAAATGACGAAAGTTAATTTGCTTTGGTGGATTTTGTTTTCTATTTAAACATTAAACAGAAACAATTTAAAAACAATTTATATTGTTAAATTAAAGTGAGGTTTTTTATGGACAAGGATTTAGTTTTACAAAATTTAAAAGGATATTTTGATTATTTTCGATCTATTTACAATGTTGAGAAATTACAAAAAGAAAAAGAAGAAAGAGAAAAAAAGATTTTGAAATGTAATTTGACCCTTTGACAATAATTGATAGCAGAAGTGCTAAAATTAAACAACTTTGATTATTTAAAACTATCTAAAACTTTAAAAAACTATTTAAATTTCTCTTAGCATAAATTTCCCTTATCGGCAAATTCAAGATGTTTATTCTCTTGACTTTTTGCCGATATTTTTTTTATAATATTACTGAATTAAATAAAAGGGAAAGTAATTTATGAAATATCTTTCAGTTAGTGAAGTTGCGAAAAAGTGGAGTCTAAGCGAAAGGTCAGTTAGAAATTATTGTGCGAAAGGCAGAATTAAAGGAGCTTTTTTAACAGGTAAAACTTGGAATATTCCAGAAGATGCTATCAAACCTAATAGAATTGATGAAAAAAAGTTTAGCGATAATGAACTTTTGAACATTTTGAAAGAAGAAAAAGATATGCGACTTAAAGGTGGAATATATCATAAAACTCAAATTGCTTTGACATACAATTCAAATCATATTGAAGGTAGTACTCTCACCGAAGAACAAACAAGACTTATATTTGAAACAAATACAATTGGCGCAACAAAAGGAGTTAAAGTTGATGATATTGTGGAAACAAATAATCACTTTAAATGTTTTGACCTTATTATTGATAACGCAAAGAAACCCTTAACTGAAAAATTTATAAAAGAACTGCACTTTACTTTAAAAGTTGGAACAAGTGATAGTTTAAAGCCTTGGTTTAATGTTGGCGATTACAAAACTCGTCCAAACGAAGTTGGTGGAAATGAAACTTGCTTGCCTGAAAATGTAGCAAAAGAAATGAAACAACTGTTGACAACATACAATTCGCTAAAAAATAAAACTATTGAAGATATAATTGAATTTCATTATCATTTTGAAAACATACACCCTTTTCAAGATGGCAACGGTAGAATCGGTAGACTTATAATGTTTAAAGAATGTTTAGCAAACAATATTGTCCCATTTATTATAGAAGATGAGATAAAAATGTATTATTATCGTGGACTTCATGAATGGAAAAATGAGAAAGGCTTTTTGATTGACACTTGCCTTTCGGCACAAGATAAATACAAAAAGTATTTAGATTATTTTAAAATTAAATTTTAAAACAATACTTTAACGTTATATTTTAAATAGGAGGGTAAATGCAGAAAAAGATTGTATTAGATACCTGTATTGTAAAAGATTTATTAAAATACAATAAGGATAAAAAGCAAAAAGTTAATAATGGTATTGATATTAAAAAAGTGTATGACTATATAACAACAATGGCATACGATGGTGTATCAAAATGTTATTTAACTATTTACACATTTTACGAAGTTTTAAAAGATTTTAAAAGCGACTTTTCTAAAAATGTATTTGAATTTTATAATCTTCTATATCCTCAAGTTGTGACATCACCAGAAATAAGAAAAGAATTTGATGATTATGATTTAATTAATCTCCATCTAAAAAGTAGAAATGAACAAGAAAGAGTATTAAGTAATTTAAGAAATTTAATTGCTGACAAGATTGGCGGTTTTATGACTGAAATCTTTATGACAATGTTGAATATTTTTATCGGTTTATTAAGTATAAGTTTAGGAAATGATAATACAAGAGGGAAACAAATTAAAACAACATTGGGGGATATAAATACAACTATATATAATTCATTGCTTGATGGAGTAAGGATTAATGTTGAAATAACTAAGCGATGCGTTGTTGATTTTCTAAATAATGAATATATAAAATTTATGAAATTAATTGCTCTTTTTCTGCAAGATCTTGAAAATAAAACAAAAGTTTCATACAAAAACATAAATAAATTATTAATAAAATTAATTGAAACACTAAAAAATGATTATTATAAAAATAAAAATTTTAATGAAAGCTACGATGTATTTCAATCTTTTTATAAGTGGTTTAAAACATATTATACTGAGAAATATCCACAAGCAATTGAAAATGATGTAAAAAAGGAATATGAGGATTTAATAAAAAATTTGGTGAGAAGCGTTTGGACTCCTCTTGAGAAAGATGTTATGAACGAATATTTCTATGGGAATATACAAAAGTTGTTTTTTAGAGTTCTTGAGCCAACTCAAGTTAAAAACAAAGGAAGAGATGCAACATATGGGTTTGGTTTTGATATAAACGATATAATTGATATGTATATTTTAAGATTATGTTTTAAAGGAAAGTATTTAAAAGAGGATTTACTAGTTTTAACTTCTGATTGTGAAATGAGAAAACGTATAGATAAATTTTTGCCGTCTTCAAAAATATTATATGAAAAATTTGGAAGCACTAAAAGTTAACCTTTTGCTGCTTTATTTTATAACATAAAAAATTTAAAAGATTTAGGCATGGGTGTAAGTTAGAAATTTTAAATGTTTATTAAATAATTATTAAAGATTATGTTAGTTAATATATATTTAATAATTTTTAACAGTTTTTACATTACAGATGAAGATTTTACAAAAATTTTAAAAAAATAGCTTGCGTTTTGTTTTTTTTAAGTATATAATGTCCTTGTAAAAAGCAAAAACCCTTTCAATACTAGGTATCAAAAGGGTGCTTCATTTAGATATACTATCTAGAAGAACAAATGTAGTATATCACAAAACTTTAAAATATACAAGCAGTTTTGTCAAATTGAAGGCTTTTTATAATTTTTAAAGGAGGTTTGAAATGACATACTACATAACTCACGTGAGATATGACGAAAATGACGAAGCCATAGAAAAAGTAAAGTGTTTAGGTGGTTCAGAATGTACTAAAAAAGAAATGATTTATTTGTTGAACACTGGATCTATAGCCTACACTTATTACGATTCGCAAGTTGGAGACCATGTTCATGTTGTTGACAATGAATATTTGAGAACAGACGGAAATCATATAAGACAAGACAATCTTGGAAACTTGCCAAGATTTTAAAAGATAAATAAGTAAGAAAAGTATCCTAGTTTGCATTTCTTATTTTCTCAAGGAGATTAACAATGAAAATGAAAGACATTTGTACGATACTATTTTCGATACCCATAAAAAACGATACGCCAAATATAGAAAAAAACTTTTGGGTTACGCAAGCTGACTTAAAAGAAAATAATGTTACAGAAGTAAATGAAACATATAGTGATTTCAATTTAGGAACTTGTCTAAAACCAGAGAAATATGACATTTTGATAAAAAGAAGCAAACCAACTTATGTAAATATATATGAAGACGATAAAGATGCCTATTTGGGTAATAACATTTTAATATTAAGGACAAATAAAGTTGATGTGCGTTATTTGGCGTTTGTAATTGAACAACAACTTGAAAAACTTAACGCAATGACCAACAATAGTACGGTTACGAAAGCATTAAATAGGGATATGCTAGAAAATATTGAAATAAGTGAGATAGACAAAAATAGGCAAAAAATAATCGGTCAAATATGGTATCTGAGCAAAAAGAAAAATCAGTTATTTGATGAATTGTTGTTAAAGGAAAAGTTAAAACAAAAAATAACACAAAGAAAAATATATAATAGTTTAGGAGAAAAATAAAATGACGAATGTTAAAAAGACAACAAAGGAAGATATTAAAAAAACTTTATGGGCAGCAGCTGATACTTTTAGGGATAATATAGATGCTTCAAATTATAAAGACTATGTGTTGTCAATGTTGTTTGTAAAATATCTAAGCGACACCTTTAAAGAGAATGTTGATGAACTAAAAAAAGAATATGAAGGGATAAGACTAGAAAGACAAATAAAAAACCTTTCGTTTGTTTTGGAAGAAGAGTGTACTTTTGATTATCTATTGAAAAACAAAAACAATATAGACATAGGTTCTTTAATTAGCCAAGCGTTAACAAAAATTGAAGAATTAAATCCTATATTGTCAGGAATTTTTAGAGGTATTGATTTTAACAGTCAAGCAAATCTTGGAACAAAAGAACAAAAAAATCCAATTTTGCGTGAATTACTTCAAGATTTTTCAACTCTTGATTTAAGACCTAGTATGATTGAAACAAAAGAGAATGAAGTGCCTGCTGATGTTATTGGTGATGCCTATGAATATATGATAGGTGAATTTGCTACAATGGCTGGCAAAAAAGCCGGTTCATTCTATACGCCACAAGAAGTAAGCGAAATAATGGCTAATATTGTTGAGCCAAAACGTGGTGATAGAGTTTATGATCCAACGTGCGGTTCTGGTTCGCTACTTATAAGAGCGGCAAAAAAGGCCGGTCTGGAAAATGTTTCAATTTATGGACAAGAAAAAAACAATAGTTCAATTTCGATGGCAAAGATGAATATGTTTTTGCATGATATTAAAGATGCTAAAATTGCATGGGGAGATACTCTCTCAAATCCACAGTTCTTGGATAGTGATGGCAATTTAATGAAATTTGATTGTATTGTTGCTAATATGCCTTTTAGTTTGGATAAATGGGCAATGGGATTCAATCCCGGCGGAGAAGTTGTTGCTGACGATAACGATGAAACTAATAACAATAAGAAAAAAGTTGAATTTAAAATGGAAGCTGGGCTTGATAGATGGCACCGCTTTGATTTGGGCGTTCCTCCACAAAGTAAGGGAGATTGGGCTTTCCTTCTTCACATGATTTATAGCATGAGTGGCGATGGCAGAGTTGCTGCAGTTGCTCCACATGGCGTTTTGTTTAGAGGGGCAAGCGAAGGACAAATTCGAAAATCAATAGTAGATAAAAACTTAATTGATGCCGTAATTGGTTTGCCTGAAAATCTTTTCTATGGGACAAGTATACCTGCAGCAATAATAGTTTTTAGAAAACAAAAAGAAAACACAGATGTTTTGTTTATTGATGCATCAAAAGGATTTAAAAAAGTTAAAGCAAAAAATCAATTAAGACCAGAAGATATAGAAAAAATTGTCGAAACATATAAGGCTTATAAGGCAGGAAATTATAAAGATGCAGAAAAAGAAAAGTATAGCCATGTTGCATCTTTGGAAGAAATCAAAGAAAATGACTATAACTTGAACATTCCAAGATATGTGGACACTTTTGAAGAAGAACCTATCATTGATTTGGATCAAGTTAATCAAGACATAGAAAACATAAAAGTCGAGCTTGCAGAAGTTGATAAACAACTTGCCGAGTATTTAAAAAATTTAGGATTGAATTAAGGAGAAATTATGGAAAAATTGAAAACATTTACGAACAATGGGAACAAATTTTCAGATTCAGAACCATGTTATTGTGGACACTGTAATAATAAAATAGGATTAGATGTCTACTTAAAAATTTATAATGTCGTAAATAACGACCAAGGGTTAGCAAAGTATATACAAAAATATTCTGTTGGAGTTTGTCCACTTTGCGGTGCTCCAATTATATTAAACAAAGAGAACAATAATGTTTTGCCTGCAATGAGAGAGTTTGATGAAATTTCATTTTTGCCAAAAGATGTTGAAACATTATATAACGAAATGCGTGATGCTTATTCAGTTCAATCATATACGTGCTGTGTTATTTCTGGAAGAACGTTATTGGCAAATGTGGCGGTAGAAGAAGGAGCCGAAGAAAATAAATCCTTTAAGCATTATGTTGATTATTTAGTAGATAAATATTTGCCTGCAACAAAAAATAAACCCTGGTTAGATAAAGTAAGAGAATTAGGTAATGATTCTGCCCATAAAATGATTATTGCCGATAAAGAACAAGCAAAAATATCATTAACATTTATAAATGCAATATTGAAAAACATATATGAATTTCCAAATTCTGTAAATAATGGTGAATAAATGCAACAAGAGATTAAAGAAAGGATAGATTTAATAAATAAAGGGATTGTACCAGCGGGGTATAAAAAAACACCTGTTGGAATTTGTCCTGTTGACTGGGATGTAAACGTTTATAATAATTTAGGGGAATTTAGTAAAGGATATGGAATCCCGGGTTATAGTATGATAGACAATGGAGTACCATGTGTTGGATATGGAGATATTTATACAAAGTATTATATCAAATTTAATCTAGCAAAATGTTTTACTGATGAAATTACCGCGCAAGAGAGTAGAAAAATATCAAAAGATACATTATTATTTACTGGTTCTGGTGAAACCGCCGAAGAAATCGGTAAATGTGTTTGTTATTGTGGAGATGAAGATATTTATGCTGGTGGAGATATTATATTGTTTAATAGTGAAAAAGTTAATACTTTATTTTTATCTTATCAACAAAACTTATGGTCATTTATAAAAGAAAAAGCAAGGTTAGGACAGGGACATTCCGTTGTTCATATTTATCCTTATGACATAGCCAAGGTACACGCAATTTTCCCTAAAGTTTTAGCCGAACAACAAAAAATTGCGGAGATTTTAGATTGCGCGACAAAGCAAGTTGAATTGCAAGAACAACTTGTTGATAAATTAAAACTTCAAAAAAAAGCCCTTATGCAAAAACTCCTTACTCCACAACCTGATTGGCAAAAATTAAAACTTAAAAACATAATCAATTTTTATAATGGCTATGCTTTTAAAAGTGAAACATATGTTAAAAATGGAGCATTTTATGTAATTACTATATCAAATGTGAAAGATGATGGATTTGTATTACAAGAGGATACTTCTACCATTGAAAAAATACCAACAGACATACGAGAATATCAAATTTTGAGAAAAGGTGATGTATTAATTTCTATGACTGGCAATGTAGGTAGAGTATGTAAAGTTGAATGTGATAATTGTTTATTAAACCAAAGAGTTGGGAAAATAGAAGTAAAAAAGGAATTTGATAAAGATTTTATATTTTATTCATTGCAAAGTTATAGTTTTGTTGAAAAAATGAAATTACTTGCACAAGGTGCAGCACAAGATAACATGTCCGTAAAAGATATTAATAACTATATAATTTATTTACCTAAAAATAAAGAAATTCAAAGTAAAATTTCAAATTTATTAATCAAAATAGATAAAGAAATTGAACTACAACAAAAATTATTAGAGCAATACAAGTTAAGGCAAAAAGCACTAATGCAACTTTTGTTGACTGGTATTGTAAAAGTTGTTTAAAGGAGGCTTAAATGGCAGTAAACAAACCACATGGAGATAATGCTAGAATTGGAGCTGTAAGGGGTAGAAGTCAAGTGCATAATCCAAAGACTGATTTATGGACAAAACGAGATGCTGAAACTGGTAGATTTATGGACGTTAAAACTTCTAGCAAAAAACCATATAAAGGTGTTAGAAAAGAAGATTAAAAGGAGCTTAATATGTGGGTTTCATATTTGGGAGTCGGTTTGTCTTTAATAGCCGTTATTATTTCACTCTTCACTTATTTATTTAATAAAAAATGGGTAATTAAAGATAAGTTTGAGAATTTTACATTAGAAGTTTATTCAGCATTTGATGATTTTATGAACCTTAGTAATGTGAATCAACATAATAGTTTTGAACTTGAATTTACAACAGTTTGTGATGCTTTAAAACATGAGAAAAGTTTTGATGTAAAAAATAATGATAGATATAATGCTTTTATGTTAAAATATTTTGAAAAAAAAGATTTATTATTTAAAAAATTTCAGAGACTACATACACTTTTAACAGTTATGCAAAATAAAAAGACAAGCAAAAAGATACAGAGTCTTATTGAATTGATAAGTATATTATATAAGAGAATGGATTCGTATTATAATTATATAATTCATGAAATATTTAAAAACCTTATTGATTACATTACAAAACGAATTACAAAAGAAAATTTTGAACAAACAATACATCAATTTTATGAAAATATTTTTATAATAAGAAGTTTTAATAAAATACTTTGTAATTATAGAAAAGACATGGAAGTTAGTACAAGAAAACAAGTGCTTAATAGTTGTATGTTTTCTAATATTCATATTAACGATTATGATGTTATGTTTAGAGATGCAAACAAGAAATTGGAATTGTTAGGAATAGATAAATTTCTGTCTACTAATAATGAAAACAATATAGTTGATAACAACTTTAAAAAGAATATTGTTGATTTGCATCAAACAATCACATATGAGTGTAGCCAATTTATTCAAAACATTTTTAACATAGTTGGATAGGAGGAAATTATGGCAAATCATACTATATTTAATGAAAGACCAGAGTGCCAAGATAGACTTATTAAAGTTCTTGAAAAACTTGGATATAAGTATGTATCTAGAAGCGAAGCTGAAGAAAAACGTGGCAAGTTAAGTAATGTGATATTTGAAGATGAACTTGTCAAGTTTTTAAATATGCAAACTTATAAATACAAAAACAATAATTATCGTTTTTCAGGTGAGTCTATTTCAAAAGCAGTAAGAGCAATTGATGTTTCTCTTGTACAAGGGCTTGCTATGGCGAGTAAAGAAATATATAACTTGCTAACACTAGGTATAAGTGTTGAAGAAAAAATTATTTTAGATAAAGATGCACCATGTATTCAGTCTTTTGATTTGCACTATATAGATTTTGACCACCCTGAAAATAATATTTGGCAAGTTACGGAAGAATTTTCAGTTGAAAGAACAAATGGTCAATATGCAAGACCTGATATTGTCCTTTTGGTCAATGGTATACCTTTGGTCGTTATTGAATGTAAAAAATCTTCAGTTGATATAAAAGAGGGGATAAAGCAGAATGTAAGAAACATGATGCCAGATTATATTCCCCAATTATTTAAGTTTAGTCAACTTGTTTTTGCAGTTAATCCTAATAGTGTGAAATATGGGACTAGTGGCACTGGTGTTGATTTCTTTGTTGAATGGCGAGAAGACAAAGATACAATTTCTTGGCAAAAAGATGCTTGTGAGAAGATTTCTCCTGATGGTCAAATCTTGGAACAAGATAGAATTGCAGTGTCAATGTTATCACAAAAGAGATTTTTAGATATTATTCAAAACTTTATAATTTTTGATAACAACATAAAAAAAGTTGCCAGACATCAACAATATTTTGCAGTGAAGCATGCAATGGACAGAATAAATGGTGTTGATAATTCTGATTCTGATGGTGGTGTTATATGGCATACACAAGGCAGTGGCAAATCTTTAACAATGGTTATGCTAGTCAAAAAAATAATGAAGGAAAAGGCCCTAGACAACCCAAGATTTATAATCGTTACAGATAGAATTGATCTTGACAAACAAATTAAAGATAATTTTGCCAATACTGCTATGAATCCATCAAGAGCAGGAACAGGCAAAGGCTTAAAAGCATTATTACAAGATAAAAGCAAGATAATTATTACAACACTTATAAACAAGTTTGAAACGGTTATAAAAAACAGATATATTGAAAAAAGCAGCGATAACATATATGTTCTAATAGATGAAGCGCACAGAAGCAACTATGGTGGAATGTATAATTACATGAAAGAAGTGCTTCCTAATTCAAAAATGATTGCATTTACTGGCACTCCTTTAATTGCGAAAAAAGATAAAAATACTTACAAGCAGTTTGGAGACCCTATTCATTGTTATACCATGAGAAGTGCTATTGAAGATGGTATTACTGTGCCATTGGTATATGAAGGTCGCAGAGTTATTCAAAATGATCCATCTAAAACAATTGATAATTATTTTGATAGTTTAACAAATGGCTTGAGCGAAGAACAAAAAAAAGTCTTAAAAGAAAAATACAGTAAATTCAAAAAATTGGCGGAGGCTTCCAGCAGATTAAACTTAATTGCTTTTGATATTTGCGACCACTTTAGAAATTATTGTTTGCCAAAGGGATTAAAAGGAATGGTTGCCTGTTCTTCAAGAGCTTCAGCCGTGGAAATGTTTGAAATTATAAAACAAAACGGAAACGATGATATTCACCCAGCTGTTTGTATTTCTTTTGAACAGAAAGCTGAAGACGAAAATAACATTACAACAAGTGCTTTGAAAAAAATTGAAGATTATCACAAAAAATATGTAGAACCTTTATTTGCAAGTAATGACCAGAGATATGAAGAGTCTATTACTAGAAGGTTTAAGGATCCAGAGGGAGATATAAATTTGCTTATAGTGAAAGATAAACTCTTGACCGGCTTTGATGCTCCTGTTGCTGGCGTCTTGTATATAGACAAACCAATTCAACAACATTCATTATTACAAGCGATAGCGAGGGTCAATAGAGTATATAAAAATAAAGATTTTGGACTAATAGTAGATTATTGGGGAATTTTTGGGAAATTAAATCAAGCAATTGATATGTATGATGATGCTGAGTCTGGTTTTAATGAATTTAACAAAGCGGACATAGAAGATGCGATCTTTGGTCCAGTTGATGAAAAGAATAAGTTAGAAGATGCATATAAAAATCTTGAAAAGATGTTTTCATTATCAAAAAACGCGACAAGTAATGAATGGCAAGAGTGTTTGAAAGAAGAAGAAACTAGAAAGGAATTTTACGAGAATTTAAAGACATTTGAAAAATTATTATTCTTAGCTTTGTCGAATAGGTCAATTTTTAAAGAAGTTGGCTATGAGAAAATTGAGTTTTACAAAGACAGATGGTTGTTTTATAAAAAGTTAAGAGATGCAGTCGCCTGTAGATACGACCCAGTTGATGATTTTGGCAAATATGAAGATGGTATGAAAAATTTAATAAACACTTTTGTAAACGCTACAGATGTTGTTACTGTTGTGAAACCTGTCTCCATTGGTGATGAGAAGGGTATGAAAGAAGTATTAAATACTCTAGAATCAAAGGAGGCCAAAGCAGATTATATTAAAACGAGAGTAGAAGCAAAATTAAAGCAAGTTAGATATGATGACCCACTTCTTTATGAGGAATTTTCGAAAAAGATAAAAAGAACTTTAGAAGAATACGAAATTTCAAGAAATGCAGATACTTATCTGGCTCAAATGGAAAATTTGGCTGATGATTTTAGACAAGGGTTTACATCAAAAGATTATCCATCGATAATCCAATCGGATTCAGATTCAAAGGCTTTTTATGGTGCCATAATAAATAATTTACGCAATAAAAATATTAGTTGCGATTTTAAATCTGAAGAAAAGATTGCTGAAACCTCTATAAATATTAAAAAAATAATATTTGAATTGACAAAACGAGATTGGAAACATAATGAGAGCGTTCATAAACAAATTCATAGAAAATTAGATGATAAATTATTTGATTTATTTGATGAATTAGGTTTAGATACAAATAATGAAAACATTGTGGATATAATTGATTTAATTGAAGATGACATTATGAAAGCGGCAATTTTGAGGTATTAATTATGGGTGTCTGTAAATTAGAGTTGGGAAAAATAAACGGTAATGTATTTGTTTTTATAGAAAGAAAAAATATAAAGAACATTCATTTAAAAGTATATAGAGATTTAACAATTAAGTTATCAGTTCCTACCAATGTTTCAGATTCATGGATTTCAGACTTTCTAGAAAAACGAAAAGATTGGATTAATACTCAATTATATAAGTTTAAGCAATCAGCAGGCATAAACAATATGTCATATTTAATAAATGGTTGTACAATTCAAATCTTAGGCAAAGATAAAAGGGTCTATTTGCAAAAAGGGAACAAAGAAGTTGTAGAAGATATTAATAAAATTACAATTTATTTAGAAGATACAAAAAATTTAGGATTAGCAACAAAAATCTTTACAGAATGGTGGAGAGAAACATCTTTAAAGTTGTATTTAAAAGAAATGCAAAAATTTTATAACAACATTTTTAAAAAATACAATATTGTTTTTCCACAAGTAAAAATTAAAAAGATGAAAACCATGTGGGGTAATTGCAATTTTAAAAATAAAATTATTACTTTTAATGAGTACCTATATAAGGCAAGCTTATTTAGTATACAATATGTTGTTTTGCATGAAATGACGCATTTGTTATATCCAAATCATAATATTGACTTTTATAATTTTTTAACAATCCATATGCCAGATTGGAAGGAGCGCAAAAAAATATTAGATATAGAAGTTGTCCAAGGAATAAATTGAAATTTTAGCCACGAAAGAAATTAAGAATAAATTAATAATAAAGAAAAGTTTTCTTTTATAAAGAAGTGCTTAAAGACATCAGTTTTGATGTCTTTTTTCTTTTGTGAACACCCTGACAATTTAAGATTTTATGTCCTTAATAATATAGAGAGACAAAAATATTTATAAGAATTTTTGCTAAAAATAGTAAAAACCCACGATATTTTTTATAAAACATGTAGTTAATAATATAGAGGGAGTAATTTTTTGTATAAACTAATGAAGAAAAAGTAAAGTCTTTGATAATTTTTAAAAATCATGTCCATGTAAATATAAGGGTAAAAAAATATTTTTTTGAACAAGGCTTAATTGCTTTATTTTAGGGACTTTTCAAACTAAAAGTGCCTTACGATTTGTATATAAGTGAAGGGATATAAATTAAAATTGGTTATGCTTTTATTTACAAAATCATCAATTTATACCTGACAAATTGAAAAAACATGTAGTTAATAATATAGAAGGAATAAACATCTTTGCAAATTGCAATGGTGTTTTTTCTTATACAAATTTTTCCGCTTGACCAAATGGTGGTAAAGCGACACTGCTAAAATTATTTTGAAAAAGTCAAAAAACTTTTTCCGTGTGTTCAAATGGTGAACATGCGGCTTTGTTAAAATGTATTTGAAAACTAAAAAAACTTTTCCCGCAGGGACAAATGCTGTCCCCACGAGAATTGTAAAATCACTTTAAAAGGAGGTGTGAAATGTAAAATCAAACTTAAAACTTTAAGAAAATCAAATTAAACAAAAGGAGGAATTATGAGAGATAGCAAAATTAAGAGTCAAAATATGCTCAGATTGCGAGAAAAACGTTTGGTCGATAAATTGCAAGAGATTTACGAAAGTGGGCAATACGGGTCAATTAACGAGTTTTTAAACGCGTGTTTAAAACAAGTCGCCTTTAAAGAAATGAAAGAAGATGAAATTTTATTTCGACTTGACCAAATGGAAGATGTCTTAAATGCTATTTATGAAAGGATGAAAAGATGAAAGACAACATTGTTTTATTATGTAAGTATTACAAACCAAAAGACAAATATAAATCTAGTCAAGAAAAAGAAATTGCAAAACGAGAATTTTTGAGTTGCACAGCAAGTTATAACTATGTGAGTTATGTTGACACGGGGTCGATAGACAATACTCCAACAGATTATACAAAATATGTTGGCAACAATGAAAAATCTTGTGGAGTATTTGGCAAAGATGGACTTTTGACCGATGAACAAAAACGAGCATTAAGAGAACAATTAAGAAATACTCAAAGTTGCATTTGGGATATGGTAATTTCATTTAGAGAAGAATTTGGCGAAATGTATTGTCGAGATTATGAACAAGCATATAGCTTTATCAAAAAGGAACTACCCAAATTTTTTACTCGTGCAGGACTGGATAAAGACAATATGATTTGGTATGCAGGATTACATGAGAATACAGAGAACAAACATATCCACATATCATTTTTCGAGAAAGAACCAAAGTTTTATAAAAACAATAACGAACTTGTTTTTCACTCTGGTAAAATACCTAAAAATGTTTTAATAACTAGTAAAACAATTTTCGAAAAAGCATTAACAAATAGAACAGCTGAAATAGTAAAAACAAGAAAAGATTTAACGGATAAATATGAAATGTTTTCAAATTCGATAACTCTAAGAAAAAGACTTGAAAAGCAACTCTTAAATTTGTATGATATGATGCCTAAATCTGGTCGTGTAAGTTATGATAGTGAGAATATGGAAAGTGTAAAATATTATGTTGATGTTATCACAAATAATCTTATTAGAAGTAATAAAAATTTACAAAAAAGTTTTTCTAGTTTTTTATATGAACTTTACAAATTAGACAAATGGCAAAAAGAAAATTACAAGCATATTCCAGATGAATATAATGTTGAAATTTACAAGCAAGACATTATGCGAAGATTAGGTAACAAGACAATTCAAACAGCACTAGAAATTGGTCATATTAGAGATAAGATTGAAAGCATAACAATTTATACAAAACGAGATAGGTATTACAAAAAACGCCAACGAAAAAGACAATGGCAATATCTTTTTGATTGCCTTGAATACTACCATAATCAAGAGATTTACGAAATGGAAAACTTTAAGCAATTCTATAACAAATTGGAAAGATATAGAAAACAAAAAGAGTATGAAATGTGATTTTGATGTGAGTCGCTTTATTAGATTTTAAGATACAGGATAAGCGGAAGAAACGCCTTGAATATAAAAAAAGTAACAAAAAGCTTTATAAAATAAGACTTTTATTTGTGTTACATTTTTGACTCAAAACTACTTCCTTTATTTTAAGCAAGTGTGAAGCCCACTTCTTCTTTTTTTTGATTAAAATCACAGTTTAAAAATTTAAAAATAGAGATTAGAAATAGAGAGTTTAATAGAAAATTTTTAATTAGAGATAGAAAGAAATTTTAGTTTGTTAGGAGGAATAAATGAACAATACAAACATTAACATAAATGACTTAATACAAAATGAAGTAAATAGAATTTCTTTAAAATATGGTAAAGATTTTTTAGACTGTGAGAATTTAATTAAGATTACTGGACTTGGCAGAGATAATGTTAGAAATCTTCTTCGTAGCAAGTCTTTCCCAACAACCAAAGTTGGCAAGCGTCAAGTTGTGAGTGTGCTTAATTTTGTAACTTGGTTAACACTAAACAACAACCAAAGCGAGGCGTCAAATGGCTAGAAAGAAAGTTGTAAGTAAAACTCGTAGAGCAAACAACGAAGGCTCAATATTTCAACGAAAAGACGGAAGATGGACTGGTGCAGTAACAACAGGCTATGATGAAAATGGCAAACCTATTCGCAAATTCATTTATGGCAAATCAAGAATGGAAGTCGCAAACAAATTAACAGAACTAACTAACAGAATTGAAAGCGAGAATTTTGATTATGTTGATAATAACACAATCGGAAGTTTGATGACTGAATGGCTTTTAGTTTTTAAAAAGAACCAAGTTACGCCACGAACGTTTGAAGGCAATTTTAGTAAATTCAAATTACACATTGAGCCTAAAATTGGCAATATGAAAATTGATGAAGTAAACACAATTGTTATTCAAAAGCTATTAAATCAAATGATTGAAGATGGATATAGTCTTGATGTTGTGAGAAAAACAAAAGTAATATTTAATCAATTTTTTGACTATGCTGTTCAAAACAAATTTGTGCAAAGCAATCCAACTCTGCTAACGAGAGTGAAAAGTAAAGAAAGAAAAATCTATGATGGTGAAAACAAATACAAGGCTATACCACCCGAAGCGAGAGAAATGTTTTTAACTTGTCTTTGCGAACATAAACTATTAAAACCACTTTGCCTTTGTATGATGTTAGGCGGTCTTAGAACTGGCGAAACTTTGGGGCTTATGTGGAAAGATATTGACCTTAAAAACAAAACAATAAATGTTGATAGAGCAATCACTATCGTTCCTAAATTTGATGAAAATGGAAAGATAACAAAGAGAGTAACTGTCATTAGCGAAACTAAAACTGCTTGCTCAAAGCGAACTGTTCCAATGCCTGATCTTTTGGTGGAGGCATTAAAGGAATACAAAATAAATCAAGAAATTAAAGCTGATGAAAAAGGTATTGTTTTAACCGACAACTCAAACTTGGTGTTTTGCAATGATGATGGTTCGCTTAGGACATATTATGGCACTAAAAAGATTTTTAACAACTTTTTAAACAAATATAAACTAAATAATCTTGGCATACACTTTCACACATTAAGACACACATACTCAAATATGTTATTTGAAGCAGACCAAAATCCAAAAGTTATTCAAGCACTCTTAGGACATAAGTCGGTCAAGACAACAATCACAACATATAATTCAGTTGACAAATCTTACTTCCAAAAGGCAACAGATGTGATAAATAAAAATTTCAAAGTGGAAGAAAGTAAATTAAGTCCGAAAGATATGGAAGAGGATGAACTTGACGAAGAACTTGAAAAACTATTAAGAGAAAAACAAAC
>CALWTH010000049.1 GCA_944384405.1 uncultured Clostridia bacterium | reverse complement strand
ACAATTTCTTTAATTTTTTTTACATATTTCTTATCTAACGCATAACCAAACTTTTCAAAAACTAGAGAATTTTTAGGCATAGTTACACAAATTTTTTGTGATTCCTCATTCATTAAATTTTTCCAATTCAATTTATTAACAAAAAAACTATTGTTTTTGTTAATAAATTTTGTAAAAATGTAACAATCGTAAGTGTTTTTTTTAATCAAGTCATCTATTTTAACTACCAAATCAGAATATATTTTTTTATTAATAAATCCTTTTTGCATATCAACAATTAATAAAACTTTATTCATACCCCTCATAACACCTTTAAAATAATAAACTGATAAAAACAAAAAGTGTTCTTATCAGTTTCACTTGGCGGAAAGTTAGGGATTCGAACCCCAGTTACCTTTCGGTAAAACGGTTTTCAAGACCGCCGCTTTCGACCGCTCAGCCAACTTTCCATAGTCTTTTGTATTATACATGATTTAAAATTCTTTTGCAAGTATTTTTTGCTTTTTATGAAAAAAAATACAAACTCTTGCAAAATTGTATTATTGATGCTATACTTAATATATAAGGAGAACTATATGAAAAACACTGTTTCTAAAGGAATACTTTTTTATATATTTTTACTAATTGCAGTTGTACTTGGCGTCTTGTGTGTTATCGGCGCCGTACTTGTCTTTTCTCCCGGCACAGAGATTTTTGGAATAAGTTACTATGTCAATGTGAACTCGCAGTCTGTTGAAACTGCCTTTGATGACAATCAAAATAAACGCAAAATTGATGACCTGTTTGACCAAAAGCAAATTGAAACAATAAACATCACAACCAATTACGCAAATGTAAGTGTTGAAACACGCCAAGATAACTTTGTTGAATTTATCATCGAACCCTCACTTACAGGTCTTATAACAAGTGAAAATAAAGACACTTTTTCTTATTACTGCTCATATTCACCTAACACAAAAACTTTAAGCATAACCGTCACATCCCCAACAATGTTGTTGGCTTTTAATGACACAATAGATGTTGTTCTCTCACTTCCTGAAACAATAACAGAAACAAACTTAAACTTAAATGTTATCACACAAAGTGGAAATCTTACACTTGGAAACAGAGAATTAGATGATTATAGTCTAAAAAGTGTATCTATCATTGCAGAAAACTCATCAAATGTAACCTTTGGAATAAACGCCGGCATAACTAATAAAATTTCTGTAAACGTACCATCTGGAAATATCCGTTTTAAAAAAGATATATCAACAAACTATATAGACATCACATCAAAATCTGCCAAAATTGAAACGAAAAATATCACCGCCTATGAAATGACTATTAACACAGAAGGCTCATCAATTAAAATGGAAGATATAACAGTTGAAACAATTTTCAACTATTCTGCAAGACGCGGTATATTGATGATTGATAACTTAAATGGTAATCTTAATAACTCAGAAGAGGTTATAATTTCTAATATAACAATAGGGGAAGTAAATGGTGACGTCCTCTTACCTAATGCAGATTCATCAGACATAACTATCGAAAGTCTTAATGGAACTGGTGCAATAAGCACAAAATCAGGAAATGTAACAATAAATAAAGCATCGGGATTTTTATGGATTACAACACAATCTGGTAAAATTGAAGTTAATGTTGAAACTGCGGAAACATTTGACACGACCTCATATGACGAAGACCAAGGAATAATAAACTTGGAAACTCAAAGTGGAAGAATTAATGTAGTTTTTGAAAATTTGCTTTTGAAAAATTACATCAAAACAACAAGTGGAAAAATAGACTGCAACATAAGTCCAACACTAAATCTCATTATAGATTATGATTGTTCAAAAAATGTGCCAACATTGTCAACAGGACTTTCAAATGGTGAAATCACAAATCAAGGTTCAATAACAATGGGTAGTTCAAATACAAACAACCACATAATTATAAGTAATGAAAAAGGAAATACCTCCATTCAAGACACATATGTTGTTAAACAATAAAATAGAAAAAATAAGATAAATTTCAGAATTTTTTGGAGTTTATCTTATTTTTTGTTTACTTTTCACATCAAAATAATTTTTCCAAACATCTTTATTTAGTCTTTTATCAATATTTTTAATAGTGATTTGATTTGGTGCAATTTTGTCTAGTTCGCTCCAAAGTATCGGTGCAGAAATTGGTGCACCATCACGTGCTCTAAGCGAATATGGTGCTACACTTGTCTGCCCTTTTTTATTGCGTAAATAATCAATAAAAATTTTACCACGCCTATCTTCTTTTCTTATACTCGTCGTATATTCCTTTGGCCACTTATTTTCCATAATTAAAGCAACATCTCTGCAAAACTTTTCAAATTTTTTCCATGTAGTGCCGTTTTTAAGTGGCACAACGATATGATATCCTTTTCCTCCACTCGTCTTTAAAAAACTTGTTAGTCCAAGTTCTTGCAAAACATTTTTAAGCCTTTTTGCACACTCTCTGACTTTGTCCAAATCGACATCATTGCCAGGATCAAGGTCAAACACCATTGTATCAGGATATCTTATATCCCCACAATCATAGCAACATATGTGAAATTCCAAAGCCCCAATTGAAACCAAACTTTCTATACCTTTGGAGTTTTCTAAATAAAAGTATTGTTTTTTTGTACCAATACCCTTGTAGACGCTGTCGATATGTTTTTGAAAAAAACATTCACCATTAATCCCATTTGGACATCTAATAACACTTAAAAACCTATTTTTTGTATATAGAAGCAACTTATTTTCAACTTTTTTGTAATAATCAAAAACATCTTGCTTTGTTATTTTGTCTTTTGGATAATATACCTTATCTCCATTTTTAACATCATTTTCCACTTTCACATCTTCAATCTCTTTGTCTTTTCTTAGCCCTTTAAAAGAAGGATGTCGCAAAATATTATCTTCGGTATATTCAGAGTATTCAACCATAATAATAGTTTTAGGCGATAAAAATATGGTATTTTTAGGCGAATAATTTACAAATGGTGATGTTTTTCGCCCTATATTTTTAAATAATTTTTCAAATGTTATCTTATCTTTATTATCAAATCCACTTCCAACTTTTCCAAAATATTCAAGTTTGCCATTTTTAAATTTTCCAACCAACAACGCACCAATCTCTTTGTTGTTTTTTTGCGACAATGTGTAGCCACCAACAACAAACTCGTCCAATTTTTTACACTTTATCTTTATCCAATCTCCGTTGCGGTCACCTATATACTTTGATTTTGTCAGTTTACCAATAATACCCTCCAAATTATTTTTTTGAGCATATTCAAAACAAGTATTGCCATTACCTATAACATAATTGACATAAAGAATATTTTCAGGGCAATTTTTTAATGTGTTTTCCAAGGTGGATTTTCTTTTTATATATTCATTTTCTCTAAAATCTTCGCCATCTTTTGCCAAAATATCAAAAATTGCATATACAGGCGTTAAATTTTCACCTTTTAAATAATTATGTAATAGTTTAAAATCCGACCTACCCTTTTCATCAAAAACAACGATTTCACCGTCTAACACAACATTTTCATTTGCAAAAAATTTTTGTAAACTATTTGCAATACTTTCAAACTTTGACGTAAAGTCCAAATTATTTCTTGTTTTGAGTTGCGCAATTCCATTTTCAATAAAAGCAACTATTCGATAGCCGTCAAACTTGACTTCATAAGCATAATCTTCGTCATTTTTTGGTATTTCTTGCAAAAGTTTTGCAAGTTCAACGTTTACACTTTTAAAAGGATTGTTTTGATTTTTTTCTTTAATTAGAAGCCAATTATCTTGATTTTTATCTAGTTTTGTACGAACAAGTGCATAGCCTCCATTAAATTTTTCTCCATGAAGAGTAAATTTAAGCACGCCATTTTTAAGACCACTTTTAAAACTTTGTTTTTGCTCATATGTCCCACTATCAAAAATTTCAACTTCACCTGCGCCATATTCACCTTTTGGAATTGTACCACTAAACTTTGCATAGCTTATTGGATGATCTTCAACTTTAACAGCAAGACGCCTGTCTTTTGTACTTTTTGGCATACCTTTCGGAATAGCCCAAGATAATAAAACACCACCAAATTCAAGACGAAAATCATAGTGCTCCCGCCTTGCATGGTGATGTTGAATAACAAATATAGTCTTTTTGTGACTTTTACCACTTTTTTGCGGTTCGCTCGTCACATCAAAATTTCTTTTTTCAATATACTTTTTTAGTGTCATAAAAATAATATGTGATTTTAAAAATATTGTATTCAACTAAAAATTTATAAAAACAACAAAAAAATATAAAAAAACATATTTTTTTCATAATATTTATCTTTATTTTTCACAAATTAATTGCGATTAGGAGGAAGTATGAAAAAAATATTTATATCTTTAATTTTGGTGTTAGCATTGTGTTTAACACTTGCTACAACTTTAACAAATCCAAATCAGCCAACATTTGCTTACAATGAAAACAATCAATATGTCATGACAATTGGCTGTGGAGAAGTTTTTACAAAAGCAGACACAATTGAACTAAGTTTTGGATTGACACAAGTTTCAGACTCACTTGACGATGGCAACACAAAACTTAATTCTGCGATACAAGACATTAAAACTGCCGTAATAGCAGTTGATCCAGAAGCAAAAGTCAATGTTGGCTACATCTCAAGTTATCCAATTGCTCATGCTGGAGTTAGTCAATATCAATTTAATTGCAATTTCTTTGTCACATCAACTAACCTTGATAAAAAAGATGAAATAATGGCACAAGTTACGCAAAATGGGGCAACAAGTTTTCATGGTGCAAGACTTGAATTAAACGAAAAGCAAGACGTATACAACGAAGCACTAAGTAAGGCAAAAGATGATGCCGAGCAAAAAGCAAAAGCACTATATGGTGATGTAAGACTTAAAGAGATGTTTGAAGTAAGTCTTTACAGTTTCGAACAAAATGGCGAAATAAAAATTGAAGCATGCGTCAAAGCAAAGTTTATTATTAATTCAACTGAAAATAATGTAGATGAGGAGCATGCATCTGACATTAATGATGAAATTGACCAACCTCAATCCTCGTCAGACAATTCTTCAGACTTAATTCCACAAGTTCCAACCCCAAGACAAGACAAAGAAACATTCGCCAAAAATAATATAGCACAAGCATAAATTGTTTGTCTACACGCTGAAATAGTCATCTTTTTTAATTATAATTAAATATATTTAATAAAAAGGTTGCAACTTAAAAATTGCAACCGAATTTTTTTAATATATCTTCAAGGTATTCATCTTTTCCATATTGATAATGAAGTGCAGATTTGTTTTCTTTTTTGTTTTGCTTTTGGAAAATTTCAAAACTTTTCATATTTTCTTGCAAAATCTCTTCATTATTTCCACGATTTTTACATCTACGAATAACTTCATCTTTCATATCATCTTTAGGAAATATAAAACAAAATTTTATATATCTTTCAAGTAAATAATTTATTGCCTCATCGTGTGGTGCACAAATTAATATTTTGCCTTGTGCAACCATCTTGTCAAGTTTTTTGTACATTTCTTCATAATAGTTACCCAATCGTCTTTTAAAAGGCCTATTCCATTTTGTTTTTTCAAGCTCTTCTCTTGTGATGTTATCCGGTACAAAATACTTGCATCTAAGACGCAACTCATCAACGTCCACAAACTTATCTGGATATTTGTCACAAAGATGTGACTTACCAACGCCGGGAGTTGCAACTATTGCATCAAATTCAATACCATTATATCTCATGTGATTATAATACTAAATTATTAACATTATTGTCAAAAATTAAGATTACTTTGGTGCAAAATAATGTAAAATAAAATTGAATCATTTCTGCGGCCATCTGTTCAATAGTCCTTGCTGCAATACTAATCATCGGAAGCATCTCAATATTTTCATTTTTGGATTCAGTCGAAACTAGTGATCAAGCAGCAGTTCAGCTTTTAACAATTGTTACAGCCTTGCTTGTAGTGTTCAGTGTGACAGTGATTGCAGTTTCCATTATGTGTATCGTCAAAAGCGAATCACCAAAAAACGGATTAAAAATTGCCCTTTTGTCACTAATGGCAGTACTTGCAATCTTAGAAATAGCTGGTAGTTCTTTAATCTGGGGAATAATTTGTTTAATACCAGTTGGACTAGAAATAGCTTCAATCGTGGTTCAAGAACCTACCACACAAACCGTTGTGGAAGCAAAACAAGAACCAGCACCTGAAACAAAACAAGAACCAGTTGCAGAAACAAAGCAAGAACCAACCGCAGAAGAAAAAACAGAAGAAAGTGCACCTACATCAAGCACAACTTCAGAAGAAGACAAATAGTCTTTAAAAATCAAAAAGACAGTACAAATTTGAAGTGAACCCAATTTTTGCTCCGCAAAAATAAAAACCACTTTAATAAAAGTGCCTCCTATGATACAATTATCATAGGAGGTATTTTTATGGCTAGTAAAGGACAAAAATTTAATTCTTACTCA
>CALWTH010000048.1 GCA_944384405.1 uncultured Clostridia bacterium | reverse complement strand
ATGGGTTGTGACAAAATTCAAGTTTGCCCGACTCCTCACCAATTTCATACATAGGGAAGTCAACAATCCAGCAAAACTCATACTTTTCTTTATCCATATGCTCTGGACAAATATTGCCTAGCATTTTGAGCATAACACCTGCCGTCTTTTGTGCGACACGCTTTTCGCCCGAGGCAAGACATACGAATGTGTTTGGCTTTAAATTTAGTTTGTCAATTTCTGATTTTTTGTCCTGTAAAAACTTAGCTACGCCACCAACCAAATTGCCATTTTCGTCAATCTTGAACCAATAAACTCTTTGTTCAAGTTGAGTAAACACATCTTCAACAAGTTTGTCAATGACTTTTCTTGAATGTGTGAAATTGTCTACAATGACTGCTTTTGTGACTGCACTTTTGAAAGGTTCAAAGTCAACACCTTTGACAATGTCACTAAAATCTGTCACTTTCAAATCTATTCTAAGGTCAGGTTTGTCAGAACCATATGTGTCCATTGCATCTTCATATTTTATCCTTACAAAAGGTGCTTTTGATGCTTTTTTGTATGTTCCATACTTTTCAAACACTGGAGGAAGCACGCTCTCAATCACAGAGAACACATCTTCTTGGCTTGCAAAGGCCATTTCCATATCTAGTTGATAAAACTCACCTGGTGACCTATCAGCACGAGCGTCTTCATCACGAAAACATGGTGCTATTTGAAAATACCTATCAAATCCTGACGCCATCAAAAGTTGTTTGAACTGCTGTGGTGCTTGTGGAAGAGCATAGAACTTGCCCGGATAGTTTCTTGATGGAACAAGATAGTCTCTTGCACCCTCTGGTGAAGAAGATGTCAAAATTGGTGTTGTTATCTCCAAAAATCCTTTTTCTGTCATTGCCTGTCTAAGGGCACTAACAATTTTGCTTCTCAAAACAATTTTTTCTTTGACTTTTGGATTTCTTAGGTCAAGATATCTATACTTAAGTCTTGTGTTTTCATCGGCATCTTTTGAAAAATTGATTTGGAATGGAAGTTCGTTATAAATGCACTCTCCCAAAACTTCAATGCTTTCACAAACAACTTCTATATCTCCTGTTGGAATGTCCTTATTTTTATTGGACCTTTCGCGAACAGTGCCACAAACTTTAACTGTGGACTCAATGTTGATTTTGTCAACCTTTGACATCATCTCTTCGCTGTCTACAACTGCCTGTGTGATACCATAAAAATCTCTAAGTACCATAAAGGCGAGATTTTTGCTTACGCGTCTGACATTTTCAAGCCAGCCACAAAGTTCCACTTTTTTCCCAGCGTCACAAAGACGCAATTCCCCTAAATTGTGTGTACGATTTTGCATAAAACGTCCTTTGATTAAAAAATTTTACATTGAATTATATCACCAAAAACAACTTAGGTCAATTATTGTATATTATTTTGCTTTTTTGACATCATAAAGTTGTTAAAAGGAGGTATTATGAAATTAAAAGACAGTTTGACATATGAAAATTTGGCGCGTGCATATGCTGCCGAGTGCCAAGCAAGGACAAGATATGAATTTGTGGAGTATGGTTTTAGATATAACGGCTATGAGGCAATTGCACAAATAGTTGACACAATAGCATATCAAGAATTTAACCATGCGCGTATGCTTTATACCAAAATTCAAGAAGCAGAACCAAAGCAAATAGATAATATAAACATATCTGCTGGCTTCCCTTTTAAAGAAAAATGGGAACTTTTGGACAACCTTAAACTTCTTGCCGAAGATGAAGAACTTGAAGCCGAGGCTTATGATGAGTTTATTAAAACCGCCAATGAAGAAGGTTTTGATGAAATCGCACATCTATTTGAAATGATTATGGAAGTTGAAATTAGACACAAAAATCTTTTTGAAGAACTTTATAAACAATTCAAAAACAAAACAATGTACAAAAAAGCAAAAAAAGTCAGATGGATATGCCCATCGTGTGGGTATGTAAGTTTTTCTGACGAAGCGTGGGAAGAATGTCCACTTTGCAAGGCAAAACAAGGCATTTGCGAAGTTATTGTCCCTGGCGAACTAAAATGTTGGTAAAAACCAACATTTTTTTACAAAAAATCCACAAAAAATTCACAGGATAACCTGTGAATTTTTATTAAAAGCAAATTTTATCTAGATAATAAGAGTAACCTGAAACCCCGCTCATAAGTCTTGCCATTCTTTTATCATCTTGTAATTCTGTAAATGTGACATCACCAGGGTCTCCCATACCTCCCAAGCTCCAAATATGCATTTTGTCTTTAAAAACAAATGAAGAAAACGTTGAATCAGAGAATGAACTATTACCTATTTCAACAACCCCAATGCCCAATGTGAAATTTCGTAAGTTTGTACACCCCGCAAAAGATTCGCTTTCTATTTCTATAACACTGTCTGAAATCACAACACTTTCAAGCGCTGTGCAACCGGAAAAACTATAAGAGCCTATTTTGGTTGCTCCATAAGGCATATTAAAAGTTGTTATATTTATACAATCTTGAAAAGCATACGCTGCAATGGCTTTTAATTTTGATAAATATGGCGATAACTCACCATCTGTTATTGAAGTGTTAACATCAATTGCGTAAGTCGCACTACCATCTTTTGATGTCGCAATTCCGTAACTATCTGATTGCAATTTAGTCAACCATTTGGTGTTAGTAAATGCTGAACTACCTATTTCCGTAATTGTGTTTGGCAAAATTACATTTTCCAAATTTGTACAACCATTAAAGGTGTTATTTCCTATAATCGTCATTCCGTCTGGGACATCAATACTTGTCAAATTTTTACATCCATTAAATGCTTCAGTCGCAATAGCTTTTAAATTTGATTTATATGTTTCAAATTGTTCATCTGTTATCTCTGTATCAACCTCAATTGCATAGTATGCGTCGCCGTTATAAGAAGGTGCAATGCCATGACTTTGTGACTTCAATGTTGTTAACCAAGGAGTATTATAAAAAACATTGTATTCAATATCTTTAATTTCATTTGGCAAAATTATATATTTTAAATTAGTACAATCACTAAAAGCTCTACTTTTTATACTTGTAACAGTGTATGGTATCTCACATTTTTCCACAGAAGTATTACCTTTAAAGGCATCCCCACCTATGCTAGTTACGGTATATTCTTTTCCCTTAACTGGTTTATCTGAATAAACCATATTGCTAAAAGACAAATATATACCAGTTTCCTGCTCTGGCATTGAGAAATCTGATGGGGGTTCAGGAGATTTGTCGTTGTCTTGTATGTATTTTGTTAGATAATTAGAAGCAATCATTAGTGCATAATATTCATCAGAACGGTTGTTTTGAAGATCGGTGTAATCAAATGACATTGTTGGATTTGAATCAACAAAACTTATAAACTCACTATACTCATTCATATTTTCTGGCAAATTATCATGCATTATATTGATTATATCTTCTAAAACTGTTGTTTCTTCAACATTTACATTCTCCATATTTATCTTAACATCAAATGACAACATTTCGCCTTTTGATAACATTGCGAGAGGGTATATGGTGCATGCAGGTAAATTTGTAATACCACTAAGATTATAAATAACTCTATTCATTATTTTTAAATAGTTTAAACCAATATCAAATTGTGACAAAGTTTCAAATGTAATTGTTTCTAAATCCGAAGGAATGTTGGCATAAAGGTAAAGGTTATAGAAAAAACTTAAAAATGGACTGACTGAATCTTCTAAATCTATAAGGCCTTCACTTGTTGTTGTGTAAGATAGACTCCCCGGCATCGAAATAAACGATGAGTCTAAAGAATTAAAAATCACCATTACGTCATCCAATGTCCCAGTAAAAATATTTGTGTCTGTTGTACTTAACGAAAATGATGATGGTATTTGAACTTCTTTGGCTGTACCAGTGTAACCTGCGAAAGTTGCAGTTTTGTTGGCTTCGTCTATGGTAAACAACATATCATTTATCACTTCATTAGGAAGTTCACCCATTGAAACTGTTATTTCATAATTAAAGTCACCATTTGCACTTCGTGTAACATCATCAAGTGCTAATCCCAAAACAATTCTTCCACTGCCATTAACACCTTCTGCCTTGGCTGGTATATTTATGTTGTCAGTTTGGTCAAATATGGTGTTTTGTTCAGCAGTTGTTGTGTTGTTTATCACTGTTGCATTTATTAACTCACTACCATAATTTGTTATATCAAGCACTATGTAAAAAGTATAGGCGTTACTGTCTTCTGCACCTGGTGCGCCATAGGTGAAGTTTAGTCCGTCATAACTTGGCTCTGTCCAATCTTTTCCTGGACTTTCCACTTTACCTGTTTGTGGGTCATAAGTTGAAACCGTATTATTGTAATCTTGTAATAATTCAAAGCCCTCCACTGTTTCACTTTGAGCACTTAAAAGTTTGTTCTCATTTTCCGTGTGACTTTTTATTGGCGTGTCCGACATAGACCTATACACACTTAGTTCAATATTCACAAACACATCTCTCACTTCATAGCTAACGCTACCACTGACAGAATAGTTTACGCTCATTGCACTGTAAACGCCAAAGCATAGCATTGCCACACTTAAACAAAGCGATGCTAAACTAAAAAACAGTTTGAACTTTCTATTCATATTCTCTCCTTTTCCAAACTGCCGAAAGCGTCACAACACATTGTTTCTACCTCGCCTTGCTCGCTTTTGTGCAGTCTGTCTTGGCAAAATGACATATTGATTTTTGCCAATACGATAAACAACATCTAGTATAAGTTTAGTATATACGAATATTTTTCGTAAATCAAACTTTTTAACATTTTTTCTAAATTTTATAAGTCTACACCTATTTTGCCCCCCCCCCCCCTAATATGTCAAATGATTTTTGTCAGGTTTTTGAGCAAAATAGTTAAAAATTGTCATTTTGGCACAAAACTTACCATATTGTGTCACAATTTTGACTTGTTTGGCATAGCAGAAACAAGGTATAGCGAAGTTTTTCGGCAACCACTGAAAAAATTTGACTGCCTAAAAACAAGCAAGACGAGTCTTGGGGCAAAAACTGCACTAATCGGCACACTTTTGCGAATGTTTCGCAAAAGTTGTGCTTAATGTTTGTTTTTACCCCTTTCATACCGACCAAACGAAAATGTACGCTTCGCTTTACATTTTGTCGGTACTTGTTTTATAGGTTATTAAAACATCAATATATATTTATTTTTTACTATTGTTAATATTGATATCCTTTATTGGTATCAATTTTTTTAGGAGTTTAGTTTGCCTAAATGACTGTCTAGCCTGGCATAGCAGTAAACAAAGTATTGCGCCGTTTTTCGGCAGTCAAAAAAATACTCGTAAAGTTTAACCATTACGAGTATTTTTTTATAATATTAAATTTTAAGACTATGACTAGGCTTGTGTTTCTTCCAAAAAGTCATACAGGTCATCAAAATTTGCAACAAATGATTGTCTATAGTACCTTGTTCTTGTTGTACTTGATGTCCAGTTGTTTAATTCAGGTCTGCAAACATAATAAAAATAGTTTATCGACATTCCTTGGTCTTGTGTGACAAACACCAAAATTTCATCGTAATAAATGGCAGATCCTGCAGGTTGATATAATTTTCCATTATTCTTTATTGCTGGGGGTTGTTCTTGATTGAAAAATAAATCAAGTACATAACCACTTGTTGATGGTTTTGATGTTGAATAGTATTCAACTCTGTTTGTATATCCTATTCTTCCAGAGAAAAGTGAAACTAAGAAACTTTCACTAAAACTATCATTGTATATTTTGTTTACCTTATCGTATTTTTCTGGTTCAATATCTTTATTTGGTGAAAATGGATATTCTGCAACATCACCATCAATAAGAAGCACATATGTCAATGGATCAATAGTATCCGGTTTTTTGTTGACTGGTATGAAGCATGATGCAACAACCAACACTACAAGTACTGCTAAAGTGCAATATGCAACTATAAGGTACCACCTATTCTTTCTTGTCATCGACTTTCTCCTTTTTTACTTCTTTTGTAGTTTCGTTTTTATCTTTTTCAGTTATGTTATCATCTTGTTTATCTTTATCTTTGTCTGAAACTTCACTTTTTTCAGATTGATTTTCTGATTGTTTTTCATCAGACATATTTGTCACTTTTGATTGGTCAAGTTTTTTCAACGCGTTGTCGCGCTCTTTGAGAATAAGTTCGTAATCTTTTTGACTAATTATTCCCTCTTTGAGATACATCTCGGCGGTTTTGACTTTTTGATTAATTTCTTTCATTTTTTTGTCAATTTCGCCTTCAAGTCTTGCTTTTTGCTCTTGCTCACGCCTAATTTTTTCTTGCTCGTCCATGTATGCCATTATTTCTTCTTTTGATTTACCAGCAAGAATCATATCAACTTCTTCTTTATAAATTGTGTCTTTTGCAAGCAGTAATTCTGCCATCTCTTTGACATACTTCTTATTTTCTTGCAAAACTTTTTTTGCTCGTGAATAGTTATAGTCAAGTATTTTCTTTACTTCTTCATCAATTTGTGCCGCAACTGTTTCGCTGTAATCATTTTTGCTTTGGTAATCTCTGCCAACAAAAATTTCTTCTTCACTGCCAAAACTCATAAAGCCAAACTTGTCACTCATACCCCAAAGTGTGACCATCTTCCTCGCAACTTCTGTTGCACGCTTGATGTCGTTTGAAGCGCCTGTTGAAATGTCGTCCATAAACAACTCTTCACTAAGTCTTCCACCCATCATCATTGCAATTTCATCGTTGAGTTTAAGTTTGCCCATATGATTGTCATCACTATCTGGCCTTGACATTGTGTATCCTGCTGCCATTCCACGAGGTATTATTGAAACTTCTTGGACATCTTCACAGTGCTCCATAAGTTTTCCAACAATTGCATGACCACTTTCGTGGTAGGCTGTGATTAGTTTGTCTTTGTCAGTCATGAGCATACTTTTCTTTTGTGGTCCCATGATGACTTTATTTATGCCTTCGGTTATGTCCTGCATAATAATTTTTGGTCTATGGTTACGTGCTGCAATTATTGCCGCCTCGTTTAACATATTTTCAATATCTGCACCTGTGAAGCCGCTTGTTATTCTTGCAAGTGTCACAAAATCAACATCGTCAGAAATAGGTTTGTTTCTTGCATGTATTCTAATTATTCCCTCTCTGCCCTTTACATCTGGAACATGGACATATATTTGTCTATCAAATCTGCCTGGACGAAGCAGTGCAGGGTCCAAAACATCTGCGCGGTTTGTTGCCGCCAAAACAATTATTCCTTCATTTGCTTCAAATCCGTCCATTTCAACCAAAAGTTGATTTAGTGTTTGCTCACGCTCGTCGTTGCCACCGCCAAGTCCAGCTCCACGCTGACGACCAACGGCATCAATCTCGTCAATAAACACAATACAAGGTTGAACCTTTTTTGCTTGGTCAAAAAGATCACGAACTCTGCTTGCACCGACACCAACAAACATTTCAACAAAGTCACTACCACTTATTGACAAAAATGGAACATTGCTCTCGCCTGCAACTGCACGTGCAAGAAGTGTCTTTCCTGTTCCAGGATTACCAACAAGGAGTACACCTTTTGGTATTCTTGCCCCAAGTTCTGTGAATCTTTGTGGATGTTTTAAAAATTCAACAATTTCTTGAAGTTCTTCTTTTTCTTCATCTGCCCCTGCAATGTCAGAAAATCTAACTTTGACATCACTTGTGATGCGTGCTTTATTTCTGCCAAACTGCATAGCACTGTTATTGCTCTTTGTGAACATTCTGAAAATCATAAACACTGCAACACAAGCAAGCAAAATATAAAGTATTGGCATAAGTGTTTCAATCCAACTAGATCTAACAGGTGGATTTTCCCACGCAATTTTTTGTTCTGCTGGCAAGTCGGCCTGAGAGTTGTATGTGTCAACAGCAGTCAAAATAAGTTCAAGTGATGTCGATGTGTATTCAAAAGAATAGTCGGCAATATCTGGGAAGTTTGCACGCTCCTCATCTTTTTTGAACTGACTGTTTTCAACTGTCAAAAGTACACGACCTTTACCGTTATAGAAATAAAGCTCTGACACTTTGCCATCTTCTATCATTTCAATAACACTTGATGGCTGAGTTTGCTCTATGTTTGGACCTATGTTTGTAAACATAAAAAATGTCAAAACACAAACAACAAGTATTATAAGTATATATATAAAATTAAAACTACTTTTTTTCTTACTATTCAAGTTTCCCTCCTAGTAGCGTTACACATAATATTATCATAATTGCAAAAAAAAATGCAACTTTTTTACCATAATAAAATTATAAGCAAAATAGCGTTATTTATCACAATAACGCTCAAACTGTCCAAAAACTGTGCGACCGAAAAATTTAAATTAAATTTTTCTTACTTTGTTTACTGCAATGCTTCAAAAAATTCTAACAAATATGCACTTTAATTCTTCAGTCAAGTCACGGCAAAATGTAGAGCGAAGTGCGATTTTCGTTTGGCCGTGCGAAAGGGCAAAAACAAATGTAAAGCTATTGTTTGCACGAAAGTGCAAAAAATGCCGAAAGTGCAGTTTTTGCCCCAAGCCTCGTCTCGCTTGTTTTTGAACAGTTTGTGTAACCAAACTAAATACAGCAATCGCTAAATAATATATGATGCGATTTTATCTAGTATTTCTTTACAAATTTTGTCAAGTTCACTGCCCTCACGATAATCTGCCTCTGCGAGATAGTCTGAGCGGTGTTCCAAATACAACTTTCTGCACTCTTCAAATTTCTCTTTGTTTGGTGCATATACGCAAACAGATTTTCCACCCTTTTTGCTAACTGTACGCATACAAGGAATGTCTGTTTCGCCGTCGCCAAAATACACAAAGTTTGAATATGGAACAAGGTCATCTTTGCACTCAATATATTCATTGACACCTTTTGCGTTCCAAAGGTCATCAACTGAATTTTTCCTAACACGATAAATATATTGCGTCTTTGTTGTATAGTTTACAGCCTGCGATGGCCAAAATGGTATGTCATTTTCATCATAAGCAAATTCTGATGCAAAAATGCGCTCAAAGTTATGTGCAATTTTTGTACCTTCAATTATCTCTTTTAGTCCGCTTGAAATTATGTAATGTTTGAGTTCAAGCCCCAAAGATTTTGCATACTTTGTCATACGGTCAAAAAATGTTTCAACGCCTTCAAAAAATTCAATATCTTTGCCTAAATTGACAATATCTTGCCTTTTTAAAGTAATATTTTTTTGACGCGTTACAGTGATAAGTTTATACATCATTGCAAGTGAACCGTCCATATTGTGCTTTTTGCCAAATGCGTTGACATCAGCCCACCACTCTTCCTTGGTTGTACCAATAAGGTCTTGAAATGAAAACTCCTGCATATTTCTTGGCGAGAGTGTAAGGTCAAAGTCATATAAAAATGCTACTTTTCTTGATTGTTTCATATTAGTTCTCCATTTTTGTTTTTGTATAATATACCACAAAATAGTATACTTTTCAAGCAACTGCAAAAAAATAAAAAAAAGTTAAAAATTTTATTGAAAAATGTCGATTCGTGGTGTACACTATATGTGTTATATAAAAAAGGAGAAAATATGGAATTTTTAAAAGAGTATTGGCCACTTCTTGTCTGCGTTGTCCTTATCATCATCGCAGTTGTTGTTCTTTTTGTGTTTAGAGATAAACCAGAGGACAAGCAAGGCACAACTGATGTGACAGTTGACGCAAAAACTGATGAACAAAAGCCTGCCCTAGAAACGGAAAAAACAGAAGAACAAACAGAGCAAAAAGAACAAAAGCAAACAGAAGAAAAAACAAGTGAACAGCCAAAACAAGAAAAGCCAAAGAAGGCAAGAAAAACAAAAAAAGTTGAAAAAGAAGAGACTTTGACTGAAACTGAAACAGCAGAAAAACCTGTTGAAGAAGCAAAGGCAGAAGAGCCTGTCGAAGAAGCAAAGGTAGAAGAGCCAACTGCTGAAAAGCAAGAAGAGGTCAAAGAACCTGAACAAACAACAAGTGAGGAAGAAATGGAAGACAAAAAACCAGCACAAAAATATATGGTAACATATGACAAAGAGCATAAAGATTGGGTTGTTAAAAAGACAGGCGCTGCACGTGCCTCAAAGAGATGCAAGACCAAAAAAGAAGCAATGGAAGTTGCAGAAAAACTTGCAGAAACCCAAGAACTCAACATAAGCGTCAAGAAAAAAGACGGCAAATTCCAAAAACGTGAAAACGCAAGTAAATAACACAAGTTTGCAAAATTCAAAAGCCCTGCCTTTTGACAATAAAAAATCTGACATAGTTAGTGTCAGATTTTTTTATGTAGTTTTTGTGGCTTTATTTGTTTTTTGTTCACATACACATTTTGTGTTGGTTATTTACTTAGTTTTCCAAATTTCAAGAAATTTGGAAAGCGGCACGGCAGACGTTATTGTTATACACAACATTGCCGTTGTAGAAATTGCCTGAAGAATTGACATAATATGCATAACGGCTATTACTAGAACTGGGCGAGCGCAACCAATAGTAACTCACAGCAGAACCTGACTGCGTATGCCATACTCTACTTAGGCAATCACCTGTTGTATTTCCCCCTGAATCATTTGTGAACAATTTATACATCTCGTAATATGATGGTAGCCAGAACTTATCAAAACCATCATCGTCTATGCTTCCTGCTTTATTCTCATAAGGTACACCATACGATGTATCACACTCAATTTTTCCACCACTACTTGTCCCATACTGCATATTATCATATAACCCTGTACCTTCATTATTTGTAAGTGGCCTTGCTGTTATTTGATTATAGATTATGTCACTATCGATATCAATATTTAAGTCATTACATAAATTGCTTTGCACACCTGATGGTGTCGCATTTTGATAATTTCCACTATAACCTTTTGATACAACATCATCATTTGTTAAGTTAAGGTACTTTCGTATGTTACTTGCCCTATACTCGTTTGCTTTAACCTTTTCTAGTCCTGTTTCTGTATGATGATAATCTGGTGTAGCACTGCTATCGTATATGTATGAATTTTCCCAAGAAACATTATGAGTTGTATCATCTACATATGTCTCTTGAATGTACATACCTGTTAAGTCACTTAAGTTTGTGGTATCATTTGGCTCTGTGGCTTGTGCATACCCTGTTAAGTCTGATGTAACATATCTCCAACGAATATACTCACTTTTATAATTTGTCCCACTAATTAATTTTGGCATTGTTCCCATTTCAACAAAATAGTAGTCATTTGTTGTGTCATATTTAAGCAAACTTGTACCATAATCTTCAAAGCCTATAGAAAGGTTGAGCGATGAGATATCGAGGTCGGTTGCTGTGTCGCTTTTTACATATATTTTAAATGTACCTGTGATTGCACCACTTGTTACACTATTTGGATTCGGTTGCAGTATTGTTGAAGTGTTTCTAACATCATAGCCCTCTGGTTGTGTGTATAAAAGTGTGACTTTTTGGTAGTTTGTTGTGTCAAGTGAAGTTAACTTTATTTCAATTTCCAAGTTTTCACTAACTGGTACCCCAGGTGTGCCTATGTTTATCTCAGTTTCGCCACTTGAATCATTAAGATAAACACCTTTAAAATTTTCAAGCGTTTGACTCGTCAACTTTCCATTTTCATCTGGCGATAAGTTGTTTAATGTTATGCTATTAACATACATTTTGTATGCCTCAAATGATATTGTCCCACTCAATGTCAGTGTCGCCGTTGTTGCCGAATATACACCAAAGCACATCACCCCAATACAAAACAATAGGGAGCATAAACTAAAAAGTAATTTTGATTTTTTACTTTTCATAAATTCTCTCCTTTTTTATTGATTTAAAAAATTCTCCCATTTCACACGCAAAATTGTTTTATAGTGGGTGTGAATTATTGGTTTTTATTAACGCAAATTAAGAGTGTAGCCCTGTTATTTTACTTTTGCCTTTCACACGCAAAAGTATATGGTGGATGCTAGGCTCGGTGCAGTTGGCTCCGCAGGAGTTTAGTTACCTAAACGACTATGTGACACGGGCTTGAAGTAAACCACAATTATTTTAACTTTGCCTTTCACACGCAAAATTGTGAGGTGTAGACGAGGCTCGACAAGTCGTGCCAGGCAGGAGTGTACTTCGTACATGACTGTCTGGCACGGCTTGGCAGTAAACAAAGTATACACCCACAATTTTGCGTGTGAAATGGGAGAACCAAGGAGATATCAACTACCACCTGCTATGTAATACCCCCTTGGCTTTTCGCCCTCAAAAAGTCAATAAAGCGCTTTTAACTTTTTGAGCACTTTGATACACTAATTTTAGTGTATCACACAAGTTTTATAACACTATTCTTAGTGTAAGTCAAGTATATACATTAAATTTAGTGTAAAAATTTAGATATGAATAATTTTTCAAAAAATCTTAAACAGTTGAGAACGTTAAACAACCTTAGCCAAGGCGAGTTTGCAAAAAAACTTGGAACAACTCAGCAAAGGGTAAGCGAATGGGAATGTGGCAAAATTGAGCCAACCCTTTCAAATATTGTTAAGATATTAAAGGTTTTGAACATAACTTTTGAAGATTTGATTGAATAAAAAAACTACCTTACTAAAAAAGGTAGTTTTTTGGTAAATTACTTTTTAATATGTTATGACATTGAATTCATATATTCTTCATAAGTCCCCATCTTATCCCTAATTGTGTGCTCGTCAACTATGTCTATCACCCTATTTGCAACAGTTTCAACAATTTCTTGGTCGTGTGTGGTGAACAGCATACAGCCCTTGAAGTTTATCATACCCTTGTTTAATGCAGTTATTGATTCAAGGTCTAGGTGGTTTGTTGGCTCGTCCATAATGATAAAGTTTCCACCTTCAAGCATCATTTTTGCAAACATACATCTAACTTTTTCACCACCAGAAAGCACGCTGACAGGTTTTAACGCCTCTTCGCCAGAAAACAGCATTCTTCCTAGCCAACTACGAATATATGTTTCATTTTGCTCTTTTGAGTATTGTCTTAGCCAATCTATTAAATTTTCGCTCTTGCCTTCAAAGTACTCTCGATTGTCCTGAGGTAGATATGTCACCTTGATTGTCTTTCCCCAATTCACTGTTCCACTATCTGCCTGCTCTTTGCCCATAAGTATTTCAAATAGTTTTGTTATTGCAAGACTGTTATTTGCCAAGAACACAATTTTGTCTTCGCGTCTTACTGAAAAACTAAGGTTTTCAAAAAAGCCTTTTTTTGTTAGGTTTTTGACAATCAAAATCTCTTTGCCAATCTCTTGTTCATAGCGAAAATCAATGTATGGATAGCGTCTTGATGAAATTTTGAAGTCGTCAATAGTAAGTTTTTCAAGTTCTTTTTTTCTGCTTGTTGCCTGCTTTGCTTTTGAAGCGTTTGCACTGAATCTTGCAATGAAGTCTTTGAGTTCTTTTGCTCTCTGTTCTGCCTTTTTGTTTTGGTCTTTTGCCTGCTTTTGAAGAAGTTGATTTGTTTCGTACCAAAAGTCATAGTTTCCAAGCATCATATTTATTTGACCATAGTCGACATCGCATATGTGCGTGCAGACTTTGTTTAAAAAGTGACGGTTGTGTGACACTATGATGACAGTGTTTTCAAAATTCAAAAGATAATCTTCAAGCCACCTTGTTGTCTTAAAGTCAAGGTTATTTGTTGGCTCGTCCAAAATCAGTATGTCGGGATTCAAAAACAATGCCTGAGCAAGTAGCACTTTGACTTTTTGTTTTGAATCCATTTCGCTCATCTTTTTATCAAAACAATCTTCACTTATGCCTATGCTCTTAAGTAATGTTTTTGCCTCACTATCTGCTTCCCAGCCGCCAAGTTCAGCATACTCTGTTTCAAGTTCTCCGGCAAGCATACCGTCAGCCTCAGAAAAGTCTGGCTTTGAGTAAAGTTCTTCTTTTTGCTTTGCAATCTCCATAAGCCTTTTGTGTCCAAGTAGCACAGTTTCAAGCACTGTGTGGTCATCGTAGGCGTTTTGGTTTTGCATAAGAACACTCATACGCTCTTTTTCGTCGCGCAAAACTTCGCCCTTGTTTGGTTCAAGTTCCCCTGTAAGTATTTTCAAAAAAGTTGACTTACCCGCACCATTTGCACCAATAATTCCATAGCAGTTGCCTTTTGTGAATTTTAAATTGACATCTTTAAAAAGCACCCTGCCACCAAATTGCAACGTAACATTGCTTACTTGTAGCATTTTTTCTCCTTATATATAAAGTTTTAATAACAAACTAGGGAATTATATCATAAAAAAAAATGATTTGCAACTATGATATTGTTAGTAATTTTCATCTGATTTGAACACATAGCATGATTTGACATACACATGAAATTGTGATATATTAGCCATTGTTTAAAATAAAAAGGAGAAAAAATTGCATGGTACACTCGCTGGAAAAATGTATTAAAGACATAAAAAACAGCAAAAGTATCGCCATTATGTGCCACACCATTCCTGACGCCGATGCCCTTGCTTCAATGGTGGCACTGAAAAAACTTATAAAACAAAACTTTACAGATGAAAATTCGCCAAAACTAATTGACCTATTTGTCGACGTTGATGCAGAGGATATAAGCGAAATAAATGGTGCCATAATTCAAGGTGCAGAACTAAATACAAGACACGAAGAAAATTATGATTTAGCAATAAGTGTTGACTGCTCTTCGCTTTCAAGACTTGGTAAATATGCCGAACTTTTCAAAAACACAAAAAATAATATCAACATTGACCACCATGTCACAAATGAGAAATTTGCAGATAATAATTTGGTTTTTGTCACATCGTCAACTTGCGAAGCACTTTACAGAATTGCAAAAATATATAATTTGCAAATAAGTGACGAAGTTTGCAAACTTGTTTACAGCGGAATAATCACCGACACAAACAACTTAACGCAAGGCACAATAACTGTAAACACTCACAAAATAATAACAGAAATGGTGCAAAGAAAAATCAGTTTAGACGCACTTAATGAACACTTTTTCAAAAACAACACCAAAAGCAAGGCATATCTTTTAAAACAAGCACTTGACTCTTTGACTTTTTATGCTGGTGACAGAATTGCATTTATGAAACTCACGAAACAAGATATATCAGACTGTGAGGCAACTGTTGAAGACACCTATGGTATAGTCAACCACGGCACAGAGATTAAAGGTGTTGACATTGCAATTCTTGCAATAAAGCAAGAAGACAATTCATATCAAGTAAGTTTACGCTCAAAAGGCGACGTTTCGGTAAGCGAAATCGCTGTTGCCATGGGCGGTGGCGGACATGACCAAGTCGCAGCATTTCACTATGAAGGGCTATTGACGGATATGAAAGAAAAACTTTTGCCACTTTGCCGCGAAGAACTCGACAAACACCCTGTTATTGAAAAAGAAGCACTTTTTGACAATAGTGATGTTAGCGGTAAATCTGATCAAGAAAAACAATAAATTTTAGGAGAAATTATGGAAGATATAACTTTACTTACCATGGACAAACTTGTTGCCCTTTGCAAAAACAGAGGAATAATATTTCAAGGAAGTGAAATCTATGGCGGAATGGGCAACACATGGGACTATGGTCCTGTTGGTGTTGAAATAAAAAACAACATAAAAAAAACTTGGTGGAAACGCTTCGTTCAAGAAAGCGATAACTCCTTTGGCGTTGACGCTGCAATTCTTATGAACCCACGAGTTTGGGAAGCAAGCGGACACACAACATCGTTTTCTGATCCAAAAATGGACTGTCGCGAATGTAAGACAAGACACAGAGCAGATAACCTTATTGAAAACTATTGCGCTCACCACCACATTGAAGGCGTCATTCCTGACAAGATGACAAATGAAGAAATGGAAGCGTTCATTGAAGAACACAAAATTGCCTGCCCTAATTGTGGTAAACACAACTTCACCCCAATAAGACAATTTAAACTCATGTTTGAAACAAGACGTGGCGTAACAGAAGATGATACAGACAAAATCTATCTTCGCCCAGAAACAGCACAAGGCGAGTTTGTAAACTTTCTAAATGTGCAACGCTCAATGCGTGCAAAAGTTCCTTTTGGAATTGCACAAATAGGCAAGGCTTTCAGAAATGAAATCACCCCAGGAAATTTCATATTTAGAACAATCGAGTTTGAACAAATGGAACATCAACTTTTTTGCAAAGAGTGTGATGATGACAAATTTTATAAAGAGTACAAGCAAAAAGCATGGGACTATCTCGTTTCAATAGGAATTGACGCAAACAAACTTAGATTCAAAGACCATGACAAACTTGCACACTATGCAAAAAATGCTTGTGATATTCAATATTTATTCCCATTTGGATACAGTGAACTAAACGGCGTGCACAATCGTACAAACTACGACCTTAGCCGTCACCAACAATATTCTGGAAAGAGTATGCAATATTTAGACCCAGTGACAAATGAAAAATATATTCCTTATGTTGTTGAATATTCAATCGGTTGTGACAGACTTATGCTTGCAGTACTTTGCAACGCCTACCGTGAAGAAAAGTTGGACGATGGCGAAACTCGTGTTGTGCTTGCCCTATCCCCTGTGCTTGCACCATACAAGGCTTGTGTGTTGCCTCTTATGAAAAAAACTCATTCAGAAAAAGCGCATGAAATTCACAAAATGCTTTCAAAATACTTTATGTGTGATTATGATGAAAGCGGAAGCATAGGCAAACGCTATCGCCGTGAAGATGAAATCGGCACGCCATTTGCAATCACAGTTGACGATGAAACACTTGCAAACGGAACAGTGACAATTCGTGACCGTGACACAATGAAGCAAATAACGCTTAAAGTCGAAGAAGTCAAAGACTATATTTTGGATAAATGTCAATATTAAAAAAAAAATATATAAAAATACTCGTAAATACAAAATTTTACGAGTATTTTTTTCTCTAATTTACCGCTTCTAAATATTCTAACAACATATGCCAATCAGTTTCATAACTGATTTTCTTCGCTATCTTTACTTTTCAAAAACTGAATTTGTTCGTAGATATCTGCCCAGTTTAAAGGAAGTGCTGGTTCAACATATTTCACGCGAACATTAGGATATTTTTCAAATAATTCCTTTGTCTTTGAAATTGCTTGTTTATGCCCCATTTTTTCAAGATTTTGCAAATAAATTTTAAGATAAGACAAATAATTTTTCATACTGTCAAGCGATATGCAATCTTGAAATCTTCGATATAGATGTGACTGCTTGTCATATAAAAACGCTTTTTGAAATGACGTTTCTGTTTTGTATGTGTTATGAAGCGTTGCAAAAGTTTCAACTATGTCATTCCAATAATTTTTCATATAAGGCTCAACTTCAATATTTTGACTTTTTAAGTGCTCAACCAAAACATGATTTATCGCCTTGTTTATTTGTCTGATTTTGTGTCTTACTTCTATTCTTGCAATTATGTCACTATTTTTTTCATCATATAGATTTATTGTCCTAAAGTCTGCACCTTTTTTCCAGTACATCACTTTGGCGTTTTTAAGAAGACTTTCACAGCGTCTTAGCCTTTGCCTTTCTTTTTTTAATATTGCCTTAAGTTCCATAGTGACCTCCGTTACCATTATTGTATCACAATTTCATGCTCCAAGCAAGAGCAAAACTTTACTCTTTTTCAAATTCAATTAACCACTTCTTTTTATCTACTCCACCAGCATAGCCATTAAGTTTTCCGGACTTTGCAATAACTCTATGACACGGAATGATTATAATATAATTGTTATTTGCAAGTGCCATACCCACAGCCTGTGCTGACATTTTTGCATCAATTTTTTTGGCTATTTCGCCATATGTAATTGTTTTACCAAATGGCACATTTTTTAAAATATCATAGACACTTTGACGAAAAGCACTTTTGTCTAAGACAAGCGGAATGTTGTTTGTTTTTGGATTTTTTTTGTTAAAATAGTCGTCATACCATTGTTTTGTTTGGATAAATATAGGCAATTCATCTTTTTGTTGACAATTTTTCAAATTTTTTGCGTTTTTTTGATTTTCGAAAAAAGTGGCAACAAGATTTTTGCCGTCACTGAGCATATAGATTTTCCCAAGTTTTGAAAAATATACTGAATAAAACATATTTTAATTTGTTATGAAAGTTACCAAATAATACAGTGCGTTTTCTTGACTAAACATAGCATTTTTTAACATATATTCAACATCTTCAAGTTCATACACAATGTCTTTTAATTTTTTGACTGAAAAATTTTCTGTCTGAGTACGAAGCCTTTTGACTGCAAACTCCTTTATTTTAAAAATGTTTGCAAGTTCATTGTCACTTTTTTTTGAACATGCAATAAAAAACATTCTTCTCATCTGACTTGAAAGAAGTTGAAATATTTTGCTATTTTGTTCAACTGAACCCATTATTCTTGAAAGTATATGCAAACACTTTGAAACATTTTTTTCACCAAGTGCGTTCGTCAAGTCAAACACCCCTATCTCTTCATCTGCATGAACAAGTTCGATTACATCATCTTTTGTCACAACATTTTTGTCGCTAGAATAGTCACAAAGTTTTTGAATTTCGACATCAAGTTTTGTCATGTCGCGGTTAGAATATAAAATCAGCGTTGAAATTGCATCACTATCAAACTTGGCACCAAGACTATTTGCCTTGTTTGAAACAAAATTTACCATTTCGCTGTCTGAAAGTTTTAATTCAACAGTATCACAAAATGTGAAATCGAAAATTCCACTTGAAGCAGTATCGACAAAAAGTAATGTGCAGAGCGGATTTGAATTTTTTATATAATTTGAAAATGTTTTTTTGTCTTTTTCTGTAAGTTTTTGAATATCTTTAACAATAACAAGCCGTTTTTGAGCAAAAAAAGAAAGTTGTTCACACGCCGAAACAATGGCGTTTGAATCAAAATTCTCATCGTCAAATTTGGAAATATCAAATTGTTTTATACCGAGTTTTTCACAGAAAAAATCAATACATCTTTTTGCTAGATACCCATCGCCCTTTAAAATGTAATTGTTTTTCAATATATCTTGTTTAATAAATTGTGAATATATCATTTAATATATAATACCATGAGCAAAGTTTTTTTTCAATCAAATTAACAGCATGGCTCCACCCATAATAACACCAAAAAGTGTAGCCATGCATACATAAGTAGTTTTTGCTTTAATGTTTGATTTTACATACCCCGATGCACAAAATATTGCAGTGTATGACGATATTGCAAAAATATCTCCAAAGCTTATAAGTGGTATATACGCCCAAGAAAGCGAACTTGTCCACACTGCAAGTTGTGAAACGCAAAAGTATATAAACTGAACAAATGTGAACAAAAAAGATAAAAATGGCAAAAGCATACAAAGAGGTACGACAACAAGCGTTAGCACAAAGGCAAATTCAAAAATCGGAACACAAAGAAGATTGATTATTAATGACAGGAAGTTAAAACTAGAAGAAATAGTCATTAGCACAGGCAAAAGTCCAAGTTGAACCGAAAATGTAAGCCCAAGTGCTGGTGACAAACTTTTTGCTCCAATTTTTCTGAACATCTTTGTGCAAGGTTTTGTCAAGGTGAATATACAAAATATACACAAAAAACTGAGTAAAAAGCCATAGTCGAATACATACATAGGTTTGACACAAAGTATGATAAGGGCACAAATTGCCAAACTGTTAAGCCTATCATACTTTTTACCAACTACAGCACCAAAAGAAAATACCAAACTCATAACGAACGCCCTGACAACACTCGGCGCAAAGTCACACAAGTAAACAAAGAACATCAGTGGAAAGAAAACAATCAAAAAGTTAACCCATTTTTTTGTTTTGAGTTTGTTTAAAAAATAAGTTATTATCGCCACCAAAATGACTATGTGCATACCACTGACAGCCAAAAGATGCGACATACCACTTTCAAGATATGCACTTTCAATGTCAGGTGCGACATTTGTTTTGTCGCCAAAAATTACGCAGGTAACAAAACCCGCCATGTCGGGATCACACACAGATAAAAGATAATCATAAAAACTTTGAACAACATATTCGCCAAGTTTAAGATAGCCACTTTCAATTTTTGTTATGTCATTAAAATTTATGTAGCACCTATATGGTGCGTTGAGTTTATAGTAATATGTTGCATATTCATCATCTTCGTCGAAAAGGTCAACTGCCTTTAAGTCAGAAGAAAATGTTATCACACTGCCAACCTCAATATCCTGTTCGCCATACACCATAACGCTTATGCAAAAATTTTTATTTTCACCTGAAATTGTTATATCGTCTAAAACATATGAATCATAATTTTGATAATATGTAGCACTCTTTATTCTACCCGTTACTGACACTAAAGTTGATATATCTTCTTGCATAAAAATATTTGCGCCACCGATAAAATAAAACACACCAATTAAAAATGCAAGACACAAAATTGTTAAACGTTTAAAATATTTAAATTTAAAACAAATAAAAAATAAAAATAAAAAAATAATTGCGACAAAAATAATGTGCAAAATAGAAATATTGACAAAATATTTTGCCATTAAAAGTCCTAAGACAAACATAACTGCAAAATAAAATATTGGCCTATAATTTATTTTCATTTGTATATAATAATTAAAGCAAAAAATATTATTTTTTTCAACAAAAAAACAACATTATTTTATTTGCTTGATTTTTTTATTAAAATTACTTACAATAATATTAAATTGGAGTTGCCATGGGTAAGTTTATTGAACTTAAAAATGATGATGTTGTGAAATATGAAGCACTCACTGATAAGCCTTTTGAAAAAGTTTTTGCACTGCAACATGTGCTCACTTTTTATAGATTTGCTTTTGCCGGAACAGTAAGGTCAAGTGAAATTTTTTATGATACCCCTAATGACCTTTTAAACAAAGCAGGAGTAATTTTATCTAGAGTTCAAGAAGATGATAGAGTTTTTTTCAAAGTCGCACCTTCAACAAGTTTAAGTAAAGTCACAACACAAAAAATCTTTTCTCACAAAGTTGGCGTTAAGGACACAATTAAAGACCACGCCTTTTATCTAGTAGATGGAATAAAAGGACTTTTCTCCACACCTTTTTCTATTGATGTTGAAAATGTTATTAAAAACGCCGTTCCAAAAATTGGAGTTTTCACAAACGCAAATGTTTATAGAATTATAAGTGGAACAGGATTTCATGCTTTCATGTGCCATGAGGACACACACTACGAAAATTATGAAACAAAGCGCAAAGCACATTCTCAGGGCATGACAGTGAAAATGGACGGACCTAGCCAATATAAAAATGAGTTTATAAAATTCAATGATTCAATAAAAAAATATTGTAAAGAATTTATTGAAATTCATGACAACACTTACGAACACGCCAAGAGAATAACAAAAAAGATTGATCCAAAACAAGCCAAAAAAGACAAAAAAGAAGCAAAACTTAAACTTCAAGAACTAAAAGGACAAAAAGACTAAAATTATTTCTTAAAACAAAAATTGCACTTTCGGCACACTTTTCAAAATACTTTGTAAAAGTGTGCTTTTTATAGTTTAACAAAAACAAAGTATTGCGCAGTTTTTAGACAACCGCTAAAAATTTTGACTGCCTAAAAACAAGCAAGACGAGGCTTAGGGCAAAAACTGCACTAATCGGCACACTTTTGCGAATGTTTCGCAAAAGTTGTGCTTAAGTTTGTTTTTGCCCCTTTCTCACGGCCAAACGAAAAGTGCACTTTGTTGGCACTTTTGCCGTGACTTAGGGGAAGAAATGCAGTGCATTTCTTTTGTCAAAAACGGCTTGGCAGTAAACGCAGTATCACGCAGTTTTTAGGCAGTCAAAAAAAACACAAGGGGGGTATAAACTCTCCCTTGTGTCTTTTTGTCAAGGAATTTGGATTAGTTAAAAAGATCTTTATATGCTTTTCCAAATTTAAGCACTGGTGCTTTGCTTGCAGCGATTTTAACTTTTTCTTTTGTTTGAGGGTTGATTCCTTCTCTTGCCGCTTTTGCGCGAACTTCAAAGGTACCGAAACCAACAAGCTGAATTTTCTCGCCGGCTTTCAAAGCATCGGTCACAGCTTTAACAAATGCGTCATATGCAACATTTGCCTCTTTGAGTGTAACACCGGCATTATCTGCCATTGCTCTGATAAAATCTCCTTTGTTCATCTTTGTCCCCTTTAAATAAATTCTTAAAGCACGCTTTAAGTATTTTCATTATACCCTACTTTGCAATATTTTCAAACTAATTTTGACAAAAAAATCGCTAAAACCCATATAAATACGCACATTCAAGACTATTTGGCAATATACAGCACACCAAGAGTGTTTGGTCCGCAGTGTGTACTTATGGTTGCGCAAGCACTGCTTTCAAGGATTTCTTCAAAGCCAAGTTGTTTGAGTTTTTGCAAAATTATTGTTCTTGCCGGCTCAACAGGTGATGAGTATGTCACAAAAACTCGGCGTTTGTTTGGTTCAACCTCTTTTATTATGTCTTCAAAATATCTTACAAGAGCATCTGAAATATTTCCGCGATATTTTTTGGTCATTTGCATCTTGCCGTCAACAAGACTTATGCGTGGCTTGATTTTTAACAGATTTGCTCCCAAAAGTGCAATTGATGAGCATCTTCCACCCTTATGCAAAAATTTAAGTGTATCCACCAAAAAAGATGCTTGAATTTTATTTGCCTCGCTTCTTAATTCGTTGACAATTGTGTCAATGTCTTTGCCTTCTTTTATTTTGTCAACACAACTAAGCACCAAAAGTCCACTTCCAGATGACAAACTCTTTGTGTCAATAACATAGACGTTATCAACATCGTGACTTGCCGTCAGTGCGTTTGAACCTGTTGAAGAAATTCCAAACGATAATGAAAAATGAATGACTGCGTCATAACTCTCCCTAAGTTTTTTAAAAAATTCAGAGTATTCATAGACATTGACTGCACTTGTTCTTGCAAGTTCTCCACTTTTTTCGGCATAGTCAAAAACGTCCTTAGCAGTGACGTCTATTCCGTCTTTTCTTTCTTCACTTCCAAGCAAAATTGTTATTGGCATGAGATGAATATCATATTTTTCAATTAAGTCTTTTGGTATGTCGCAAGTTGAATCACAAGAAATGGCAATTTTCATACTTCTTCTCCTAGTCGTAGTATCACATATATTTTTAATGTTGTCAAATAGTTGCAACATTTTTCAAGGCTTGGTATAATTTCAAATATGAAAAACGCAAACTTACATAGTGGACACAGAACAAGACTGCGTACACTAATTGACAAAGTTGGACTTGCAAATTTAAGCGATGTACAAATAGTTGAGCAGATTTTAACAATGTCCAACGCAAGAAAAGATACAAATGAACTTGCACATGCACTGCTGACAAAATTTGGATCAATTTCCAAAATTTTGGACGCTGACTACATGGCACTTTTGCAAGTTGATGGTATTGGCGAAGTAACTGCGAAAATGATAACATATCTACCACAAATTTTTGATATTTACATAAAAGACAAAAATAAACGCACATATTCATGCAAAACTATTGGAGATATTTATAAATATTTTTCAAAAATATTAAAAAACTTTAATCATGAAGTATTTGTTGTTGCCTATGTTAGTAAAAATTCAGTTTTTCAAAACTATGAGGTTTTGGCACATGGTGACACAACACAAGTCAAACTAAACAAAGTTGAAATGACAAAAGCCGTTGTTCTCAACAAAGCTGTATCAATTGTCACTGCACACAACCACCCATATGGCAGTGCAAGTCCAAGTTCTGCCGACTATGATAGTTTTATAAGTTTGTGTACATTTTTCGCTTCACTTGGCATCACATATGTTGACAATGTCATAATTGGCGAAGACGGAATGTTCTCTTTCAAACAAAAACGACTGATTGAAAAAGAACTTTTGGAAAATTAAAAAAATTGAGTAGTAAAATGCTACTCAATATTTATTTCCTTTACATCAACTTTCTCTTCGCCGTTTTCAGTTTCTGACAAGGCTTCGTGCTTTGTTTTTTTGTTATATTTGGGCTTTTTTTCAAGTTTTTGTTGTTTTGATTTTTGAATTTTTTGTTCTATCTTTTTGATTATTTTTGGAATGACTATATGAAGTGGAATTGAAAACGCCATAAAAGCAACAAGTATTAAAGCAACTTTTAGATTTATTGTTGTCATACCAAAGAAATCGCCCATTGCAACAATAGCAATAATTAAACAAACAAGAGATAACGTACAACAAAATATCCTGATTTTGCTAAATGGCACGCACAAAAATACGAGATTGATGTATCCAGTGAAAATCAACACAAGCGTTGAGAGAGTTGCGAACTCTTCTGCGTTGACAAGTCCAAATCTTGACAATATTATTGTTGCAAGAACATTAATAAATATCAAAAGTCCACTTGGAATACTTCGCTTCAAAACAACAGGAATAAACTCACCTTTTATCAAACTTGTGTTTGGTTGAAGTGCCAAAATCACCGAAGGAAGTCCGATGACGAATAATTCTAGTAAAAACATCTGTGCGGGCTGGAATGGATATCCTGTCAAAGTCACAATGGTGAAAAGTGACAACAATATTGTAAATAATGTTTTCATCAAAAATAATGTGCTTGACTGTTGAACATTGTTTATAACCTGTCTACCTTCTTTAACAACAGCGGGCAGACTAGAAAATTTTGAATCGCGAAGAACAAGATTAGATAAACTTCGTGCAACTTCGCTTCCATCTGCCATGGCAATTGAACAGTCTGATTCTTTGAGTGCAAGAGTATCGTTTACGCCATCACCTGTCATTGCAACGACGTGTCCTTGTTTTTTAAGCGTTTTTATTAGTGTGTGTTTTTGCTCAGGACTAACCCTTCCAAACACTGTGAACGAAGAGGCAACTTTTTCAACTTCTTGCAAACTCATTCCTTCAAGTGAGATGTTATTTTCGGCATTTTCAACACCGACACGCTTTGCTATGTTTGAAACGGTGATTGGGTTATCTCCTGAAATAATTTTTATTTCAACACCATTTTGTTTGAACCACGCTATTGTCTCTTTTGCGTCGTCACGAATTGTGTCTTCAATGACAACAAGCGCAAGTGGGGTGGTTGCTCGTGGCAATTTTTCATTTTCGTCTAAGAAGTAACTTTCTTTGTAAGCAAGCATCAAAACTCGCATTCCTTGATTTGAAAAATTGAAAATTTGGTTTTTTAATTTCTTTGTTAGCGAACACTTAACAAACTCAGGAGCACCCAAAACAAAAGTTCCAATATTCTCAAAACTTGTTGCAGTGCACTTTCTCTGCGAAGAAAATTCCATATTGTAAACACACTTTAATTTGTTTTTCTTGCCCAGATATTGAATGAGTGCGTTTGACGTCGCGTTGCTCGTCTTTTGTGCATAAAGTATGTTTGAAATTATATCTTCATTTTTAAGTTTTTCAATACTTTTTAATTCAATAATTTCACTCACTTGCATCGTGCCGTCAGTGATTGTTCCGGTCTTATCTAAACATAGCACATTGCTTCTTGCAAGCATTTCAATTGAATATGGATCTTTTACCATTGCTTTTTTCTTGCTAAGTTTGACAACTCCAACAGAAAGAGCGATTGTTACAAGCAAGAACATACCTGCGGGAATCATTCCAATAAGCGCACCACCTGTTTTGGTGACAGCATATGTTAGACTGTGGTTGTATGAAAAATAGTTACTCATAAACATCAGCCCACCGATTGGTATAATACCAAAGCCAATGTATTTTATCATTGTTTTAAGGTCTTTGTTTAGGTTACTATTTGGATTTTTAAACTTCTTTGCTTCATGTGCGATGGATTGAATGTAACTTTGATTGCCGATTTTATCAACTTTTGCAATACAACTTCCACTTATGATAAAACTTCCAGAGAGTATGGAATCCCCCTCGTTTTTTTTAACGGCATCACTTTCGCCGGTAAGCAAACTCTCATTGACTTCAATTTTTCCGCTTAAAATTATGCAGTCAGCAGGTATTGAATTTCCTATTTCAAGTTTAATGACATCGTCCAAAACAAGTTTGTCAGCGGCAATTTCAATGTCACTGCCCTGACGCACAACAGTGACTTTTGGCATGGTTAAAAGTGAGAGTTTGTCGACTGCACTTTTTGCTTTGCACTCTTGAATTATTGAGATGAGAGTATTCAAAAATATAACAACAATAAATAAAAGGTCATTATAACTTTCAACTGCAACAAGCGCTGCAAAAATGAGTATCCATATCAAATTAAAAAAGGTGAAAATGTTATCAAAAAAAATGCGAAAGTAAGACTTCCCTGTCTTTTGTTTCACCTTGTTAAAAAGTTTATGTTCTTGCCTTTCTTTGATCTGCTCGCTTGATAGCCCATTCTCTATTGAAGGAGCATATCTTACAATATCAAAATCTTTTTTAAATTTCATCAGTATAATAAAATATTACAATACGAGAGCCCCATATGTCAACAAAAAGAGAAAAAGCACAACAATTATAAATTTTTTTTATAGAAAAAATTATATTTCACAAATTTTTTATTTAACTATAAATACACTATACAAATTATAAAAGTTGTTATAATTGAGATTGGTATTATTAATATGATTTGGCATACTAAATTATTTCAAAAAACTAATACATTACTCCACTGTCACGCTTTTTGCTAAATTTCTTGGTTTGTCTGGACTATATCCAAGTTTTAAACAAGTTTTGTAGGCTAGCACTTGAAATGGTATGATACTAATTATGCTTGATAGTTTTGGCGTGATTTTATCAAAATGATAGACATAGTCTATGTCTTTACACTGGACATCATCAAGGTTTGTTACAAGCACAATTTTTCCGCCACGTGCTTTTATTTCGCTTGCACTTGAAATATTTTTTGCAAGCAAATTTTGATCTGTCGCAATCACAAAGACAAGACTTTTGTTGTCAACAAGACTGAGCGTTCCATGTTTTAGTTCTCCTGACGGAATACTTACACAATTTATGTATGTTATTTCTTTGAGTTTAAGTCCTGCTTCAAGTGCACATATATAGTCCTCACCCCTACCTATGAAAAATACCTTCTCACTTTTTAACACCAAATTTGTTATTTGGTCTATTTTTTGGACATCTTTAAAATAGTTGACTTTTTTTAGTTCAGTATAGTCGATATTTTGTGGTGTTTCACTAAATTTACTTAAATGAGTGGCTAAAAGTTTAAGTACCAAAAGCATGGCGTTGTATGCCTTTGTTGACATGACTGCAACTTCCATCCCTGCACAAAGTGGCAAAACAACATCTGCCTTTTGCGCTATTGACGAATATGGCACATTTACAACAGCCAGCGTCTTTGCCCCTTTACTCTTTGCAAGTTCAAGTGACAAAAGTGTGTCAGCTGTTTCTCCGCTTTGACTGACAAAAATACAAAGCGTGTGTTTATCAATAAGTGGTTTTGAATACCTAAACTCGCTTGCTATGTAGCCTTGTGCTTCAATGTGTGCATAATCTTGAATATACTTAGCCCCCATAAGACAAGCGTGATATGCTGTTCCACAGCCGATGAGTTTAACTTTTTTTATTTGCCTAAAAAATGTTTTGTTTATTTTTTTGAAGTGGTCCACTATTTTATAATTTGATAGTATTGTGTCAACAACTTTTGGTATTTCACTTATTTCTTTTTCGGCATAAAAACTATATTTGCCAAGTTCTGCTGACTTTTCAAAACTTCCTACTTCTGACGCTGACACACAAACTTTGTTCATATCTTTGTCATACACGTCAATTTTGTCAACAGTCACTTTTGCTATACAATCGTCTGGAAGAGCGTAGTAAGTTTCAAAATCTTCACCGAATGTGACGGGATCACTGCTAACCATGCAAGAAGTGTCGTTTTTTGCAACATAGAGTGGACTGTGTCTACGGGCGACATAAAGGACTTGCTCACTTTTATGCAAAAGGCATATTGCAAAACTTCCGACAAGCATAGTGGTAACTTCGTTTAATTTTTTTATGTTATCGTTACCTTTTAAAAGAGCCATTAGTGCCACAATAGTTTCGGTGTCGGTTTCACTTTTGAGTGTTACGCACTGAGTTTTTAAAAACTCTGATAACTCCAAAAAATTTTCTATTATTCCATTGTGCACAACTGCCCAGCAATGGTCTTGGCTTAAATGAGGGTGTGTATTTTTTAAACTAACTTTTCCATGCGTCGCCCATCTTGTGTGAGCAATACCACAGTTAAAATCGTCATCAAAGTCAAGTTTTTTTTCGAGATTGGATATTTCACCCACACTTTTTTTAACCAAAAAAGTATTGCCTTTTAAAAGACATATACCACTTGAATCGTATCCTCTATATTCAAGTTTTTTTAAGTTATGTATTATCTTTTTTGACACGCCTTTTTCTTTTGATATGTATCCTATTATTCCACACATAAAAACTCCACTTTCAACATATTTGTATATGAAAAATATTAAATTAGCGTCACCAAAATATTGAAATTAAAGTATATATGTGATATAATGTTTTTTATAAGGAGATTTTATGGACGCACAATATTTGCAAAGCTTGGTTTCTGAATTTGTTGGTCAATTAGTTGAGATATCAAGGGTTGGAGAAAGAGGCAGAACACTTAGTGGCAAAATTATTGCCCTTGAAGATATATTATATGATTATATGGGAAGCGAAATAATAACTCGTGGATATTTTTGCTATGATTCAAACAAAAAATATATAGAGTGTGACGAGAATGAAAAAGAATGGGCAGTCACAATAAATCAAAAAACTATTGATGTCTTCGGAAAAAGTATTGACGAGATGTTAATGAAAAATGCACACATTTCAATTTCTGCCAACGAAAAAAATGCAACACTTTATGTTGGCGACGGCACTTTAAAAGACGAGCAAAAAATTGAGTTGAAAAGTCAATCAGACCAAGAGCTATGCCTATAAACAAATAAAAAATCCACACCTTTTGGTGTGGAATTTTTTGGTGGAGATTATCGGAATCGAACCGATGACCTCCTGCTTGCAAGGCAGGCGCTCTAGCCAGCTGAGCTAAACCCCCAAACGCCTTGTTATCATATCATTTTTTGTGCTTTGTTGTCAATAACTTTTTTCATTTTATTCAATTATTTTTAAAGATATCTCACCTTTTTCATCGCTTTGACAAAAAGTTAGGTCATAAATGGTGCTCGTGTTTACACTTTTTGCACAAGCACCAGCAAATTTTTTCGCCATTTTTGTTTCGAGTTTGGTAGGCTTTCCCCCACGCTGAAAATATCCAACAACACAATACTTAACTTCGCGATTTAATTCATTTTGAAGTTCTTGAGCAAACTGTTTGACGTCAAGTACATTTTCTTGTAGCACAATTTGTGGAGCTTTTGTCTTAGTCTTTTTTAGCGCATCAACGCAATTTTGAAGTGTTGAATTTTTTGTGTAAGTATAATCAGCGTTCACCATTTTTGACACTTTGTTTGCTATGGCATCATGGTCGCGGCCCATCACCTCATATATGCACACCCTATCAAAAGAGCGCATTGTATCCTTAACATTATAAATATACTGTTTACATCTATCACAAGCACTATCAAAACCAATTGCATAGTCGCTTGGAAAAACATCATTATCAATAGAGCATGGCACAAAGACAATTTTTATACCTTTGCCTTTTATTGACTTTGCCCCGGCAAGTGAACCGTTGCCACCAAGTACAAATAGTATGTCAATTTTGCGTTTTCTTAGTGTTTCAAGTGCTTTTTCTTGACCATTTAAAGTTTGAAACTTTTCACACCTTGATGTCTTTATTGAAATTCCACCAAGTGTCCTTTGAGATTTTAAGTAATTCAAATCAAAATCGCAAGTCTTATCTTCAATTAGCCCTTTATAGCCGTATTCAAAAAGCGTTATTTTATGTTTTTTTAGTTTTTTCACAAGCGAGTATAAAAACATATTCATTCCCGGCCCATCGCCACCACTTGCCAAAATTGCTATATTCATCTTTTCTCCTATTTTACCACAACATTTTTTTCGCCAAGCACTCCGACAAGTTCGTTGAACAAGTGGTTACTTGCACTGACTTTTTTGTTTTGTCTATACGCTTTATTGTCTGCCGTTGACCTTACGATAACCTCACTTTCTCCCGGATAAAGCGAAAGAATCAAGTTGACTTTATCGTAAAGATTGATGTCGTCAATATCATACTTTAAATACACAACTTTTTTGTCTACTTCTTGAACGACATCTTGTTTTAGTTCTGATATCTTATCTGCGACTATGGTGCTATCTTTACCTTCTCTTTCATTATAAGTACCGGTAATTTCAATTATGTTATCTTCTTTGAGTAGTTCTTTGTACTTATCATAACATTTTGGTACAACCATAACAGAAAATGTGCCATATATGTCTTCAACATGAATTATTGCCATAGGCTTGTTGCCACTACGGGTCAAAATTCTCTTGACTTCGGTAATTATTCCACCACACCTTACTTTTGTCCCGTCTTCAATGGCACTTTTTACATATACTTCGCTTGCCTCATCATCATCTTCCCCATATTCATCTTGTTCTTGAGATGATGACAACATGGACGCATTAAAATTATAGTTTTTCCACCTTTCTTCAAATTTTTGAAGTGGGTGCCCTGACATATATACGCCTAAAATAGATTTTTCAAACTTGAGTTTTGCTTCTTCTGTGAATTCTTTTATTTTTGGTACGGCAACCTCATCAACTTTGCCCAAATTTTGTTCAAAGTTTTCAAAAAGCGAAAATTGCCCAGTCTTTTGACGCTCCATATCTTTGTCAACTTTTTCTATTATGGTGTCATACATGGCGTTTAGTTGCGAACGATAAAGTCCAAAACAGTCGAGCGCTCCACTAAAAATCAAACTCTCCATACTTTTTTTATTTATAAGTGATGGTTGAACGTGCATAATTCGTGAAATAAAGTCATAAAGATCTTTAAACTCGCCTTTTTCACGCTCTTTAAGTATTGTGCTTATTGCACTAACTCCAACGCCTTTTAGTCCACTAAGTCCATAACGAATATTGCCGTTTTCAACTGAGAAATATGTTTGACTTTTGTTTATGTTTGGCGGCAAAACTTCAATGTTTTCGCTTCGCGCATATGTGACATATGTCTTTATCTCGTCTGCTTTGGTTATTCTGTTGTTAATAATCGCCGTCAAAAATTCAACTTCATAATAGCACTTTAAGTATGCCGTTTGATATGTAACCATTGCATAGGCCGTTGCATGTGATTTGTTAAAGGCATACTGTGCAAAACTTTCCATTTCAGCAAAAACTTTTTCCGCAGTCTCGCGAGGCACTCCAAGTTTGACTGCCCCTGGAATTGAGTGAAGCCCTTTTGGATCTTCCCAGCCGTTTATAAACTTTTCACGCTCATACGCCATTTTGTCGACTTTTTTCTTACCCATAATCCTTCTGACGTTGTCGGCTTGGCCTAGACTGTAACCACCCATCTTTTGAAATATTTGCATAACTTGCTCTTGATACACAATTACGCCATAGGTGACTTTTAATATGTCTTTTATTGAATCGTGAGGGTACACAACTAATTCTGGGTGAAATTTGTTTCTAACATATGTTGGTATTGAATCCATTGGTCCAGGTCTATACAGTGACACACCTGCTATGATGTCTTCAAGTCCGTCTGGTTTAAGTTCTTTCATGAAGTTTTGCATACCAGCACTTTCTATTTGGAATATGCCCATGGTGTTGCCCGAACTTATGAGTTCATAAACTTTTTTGTCATCGTAGCCTATTTTGTGGAAGTCTATGTCCACACCATGAATTTGTTTGATGTATTTTTTTGCAAGGTCAATATCAACCAAGTTGACTAGTCCCAAAAAGTCCATTTTCAAAAGTCCAAGTGATTCAAGTTCAATCATATCGTACTGTGTTGTGACATCTTCGCCATTTCTTGACTCTGGAACAAATTCATCGACGGGCTCAGGTGCAATAAGTACACCACAAGCGTGCATAGATGTGTTTCGTGGAAATCCTTCAAGTTTTATTGCAATATCAATGACTCGCTTTAAGTCAGAGTCACTGTCATAAATATCTTTTAGTTCCTGCATTATGTATTTGTCGTTTTCTTTTTTGCCGGTTTTACCAAAATAGTACTTAAGTACTGGTGGTTTTTTGATGCCTTCTGGCAAACGATTTGGTATGAGCTTTGTAATTTTGTCTGTATCAGAATAAGGGATTCTTAGCACTCGGCCTACATCTTTTATTGCGTTCTTTGCCTGCATCTTACCAAAAGTAATGATGTTTGAAACATTTTCTGGGTGATACTTTCTTTTTACATATTCAATTACTTCACCACGCCTTTCACTGTCAAAGTCGACATCAAAGTCGGGCATTGAAACACGCTCTTTATTAATAAATCTTTCAAAAAAGAGTGAGTACCTAAGTGGTTCAACGTCAGTTATTCCCATAAGATATGCAACAACGCTTCCTGCACCGCTACCACGTCCCGGGCCAACAGATATGCCGTTGCTTTTTGCCCAGTTTATGTAGTCCCAAACTACTAAAAAGTACTCCACAAAGCCTTGCTCGTGAATTGTTTTTAACTCATATTCAATTCTATCCAAAACTTCTTTTGATGCTTTTGGATATTTTTTGTCAAGGTCGCGATATGTCAAGTACTTCATATATTCAAAAGTTGTCATACCGTTTTCAGGTTCATACTTTGGAATGAAGTTTTGGTTTGCTGGCAAGCAATACCTTTCGTCAAGCCCCATTTCGGTGTGTGTCTTTCTTTTAATGACAACATCGCACTTGTCGGCAATTTCTAGTGTGTTTGACAGTGCTTCTTCATGCCCTTCAAACAACTTTTTCATCTCGTCATATGTCTTGTAATAAAACTCCTGAGTTGAAAACTTAAATCTATCAGGATCATCAAGAGTCTTGCCCATTTGAATACACATAAGAATGTCTTGAATTTCAGCGTCTACTTTTTCTATGTAGTGGCAATCGTTTGTCGCCACTATTTTTATATTTAGTTTTTGACTAAGTTCATAAATTTTTTCTCGAACAACATCTTCTTCTTTTATCCCATGATTTTGAACTTCGAGATAAAAATCATCACCAAACATATTTTTTAATTTAAGTGCAAAATTTTCAGCATCGACAGGCCTATGTTCTAGTATTAGTTTTGGTATCCTTCCTGCAAGACAAGCACTTAAACAAATTAGCCCTTCGCAGTGTTTTTCAAGAAGTGCATAGTCTATTCTTGGTTTATAATAAAATCCCTCTAAAAACGCTATGGAGTTTAGTTTTAATAAATTTTTGTAGCCAGTGTTGTTTTTGGCAAGCAAGATGAGGTGGTCAAAATTTTGTTTGCCATGCTTGTTTTTGTAGTCATCAGCGACATAAAATTCACAACCTATTATTGGCTTTATTCCTGCTCCCAGACATGCTGTGTAAAATTGCAAAACACCATACATATTACCATGATCAGTTATTGCAACTGCTTTTGCTCCGCGCTCCTTAGTTATTTTAACAAGATCAGTTATCTTTGCCGCCCCATCAAGAAGACTAAATTCTGTGTGGTTATGTAAATGTACAAACTGTTCCATTTTTACTCCTTTAATTTATCTGCAATTTTTATTAGTTTGTTTAATCTGTAATTCAATGCACTTTTTGTTATTTTAAATGTTGCAAGTTTAACAAGTTCTTCTAAACTTTCTTCAGGGTTTGCTATTCTGAGCAGTGCGACATTTTGTAAGTCCGTTGGCAAACTTTCAAGTCCAATTTTTTGGACAATGAGTTCAATGGCGTCATTTTGCCTTATGCTTGCACTCACCGTTTTTTCTATGTTGGCGCTGACGCAATTCGTTTGTCTGTTTACCTTGTTTCTTAATTGCCTTGTCGCCATCTCATTTTGAAGAGAAAGAACAGCCTCATTGGCACCCATAAGTGCAAGTGCGTTACTAACCTGCTCGGCATCTTTAATGTATAGTATGTTCAAATTTTTACGTTTAACAAGTTTAGCTGATATGTCAAATTGTGCCAAGATATGTCCCAGTCCGCTCAAAAAAGCATAATTTTTTGAAGCAAATTCAAGGTGATATCCCGTTGAAAGCCTACTTTTGCTATCTATCTTTATGCTAGATGTCCCACACCCTACAAACGCACCTTGCACAAAAGCCCTAAGTGTGTCGGGTTCTTTTATTAAATATTCGTCAACATCAAAATTTCTAACAATACTTCCATTGTCAATTTTTGCACATCCAGTATCCAATAAAAGTCTAATTGAAGTTTCACCAGAAATTGTGATTTTGTAATAATTATCTCGCATTATTTGATGCGCTGCACAAGACAAAGTTTCCGGTGTGTACCCATAAAATTTTTTCAATAAACTTTTTAAAATAATTGAAGCCTCTTCAATTTCTGTAGTCAGTGTTATTATTTTTTCATTTATATCCACATGAGCAGAACTATTTAAAAAACCACTTAAAAAAGCCAGACATTTTGAATCATCGTCCAGTTTAAACGCCAATATTTCTTTTTTTATCTCTTTTGAAAAACTCAATTTTTTACCCTTTATGATTTTTAAAATGAGGATACTGTTCAATATTTTTGACAAGGCATGATGGAATATCGTGTTTTATCATAAAGTTTATGCCATTATTGACTTCGCCCACTCTTTTTGCACTGTGTGCATCAGAATTTACAATAAACATAACTCCCATTTGGACAAGTTTTTTTATATCATCTTGTGTGTAACAAATTCTTTTTCCATTAAGTTCCAAATGAGTATTTGTTTTTAGTGCATGTTTTCCAACCATTTCAAAGTCAAGAGCCATATGCGCCCCTGGGTGAGAAATTACATCAATTGGATACTTGTCCATAGCCTTCATAAGTGCCAAGGTATTTCGCTTTACATCTTTTTTTCTATGAAGAGAAAGCATATTTGGAAGCCTGAATTTAAAAAACTCTTTCAAATTTTTTGCCTTTGCAAAATTATGAAAGCCAACTATAATAAAGTCAAGTTTTTTTATGTCGTCATCTGTCAAGTCAACATCACCTTCACTTGAAATTATGTTCGCCTCAATACCTAGTAAAATATCTATGCCCGTTGTTTTTTTTGCTTCATCTATTTCTTTTCGCATTTTGTCAATGTTTTTTCTTTTCACTCCGTAAAGTTTATGAGAAAAACCGTGCTCTGTTATTGCTATTTGTTTAAGCCCTTTTTGCTTTGCCATCATTGCGTTTTCAAGTATTGTGCCTGTTGCGTGCTTAACATTAAAGCGTCCACCGGAGTAAATTGTGTGTGTGTGATAATCTCCAAAAATAACCATGCTTCTTTTCCTCTTGTTTATACAAACTTTAAATAGTATTACCCAAATGTGTTTTCTTGTCAATAAATTTGTCACAACAAAAAAGAACTTTGAAGTTTTCAAAGTCCTGTTTTTGTTTATTAAAATATTTGTTTATAAAGTAGATTGAAAAGTTGTGTTATTGATTTTTGCCTTACATCATCTATGTTTGCCACATTTTTTAAAATGTTTAAAAGTTTGTCTTCAACAAGAAACTGATTTTGTGATTTTATTCTGTTTTTGTTATAAACAAATTCCAAAAGTTTGTCTGTTGGAGTATCAATACCTAAATAATACATTTCTCCCAAAACATCTATTATGTAAGAGATAGTCCAATCGGAATCAATATTGTAATTTTGCAAATAGTTTGCTATTTGTTCTTTGCAAGAAGTTCTGTCTTTTTTTGTGGCAAGTTTGCTGAATGTTTCGCTTGTGAAAAAATCTTTAAGTGAGCCTACTTTAACATTGTCTTTATATACATCACCGTCTTCAAGAAAATATACATCTTCACAAAAATCTGGACTAAGTGACCCAATCATTTTTTTATAACGTGCTTCATCGTCAACAAGTATTGGACACTTTTCAATGTAATGACCTGTTATTACTGCAATTTCGCTAACTGCAGGACAAAGTGAAATACCACTGCTTGTTGCGACATCTTTTAATCCGTAATACTTTGTACTGTCATTATTAGACAAATAAAAACATTTATTCATTAGTAAGACATCCCTAAATCATTTGATATATTGTTTGATTTTTGCATTTCATCAAGTTGTTGTGCATATTCTTTAAAATCCCCAGTAAGTTCAACGAAACTTTCTTCAATCATTCCACCAAGTTGTGCATCAACAACGGCATTTGTATATTTGTATTGTTCATTGTTAAACTGTCCAACATACATACTTACATCTACAGAATAGTATTTAGTTTCATAATCGTTTTTAGCTTTTAAAATCCCTTTTATTCCTAATGTATCACTTGTAATTTCATATGCCTGACTTGTTACAAAACTTAAATCATATTGTTGATCTGCCAATTCTTGAATTTGCTCACTATATTCACTTCTTGCCAAGAATGATGATGCAGTGTCATAATTTTTTGCAGCATTCTCTGAATCGGTATATGTTACTTTATTAACATCTTGTGTTTTTAAAGCTTCTTCTAGACTTGTAATGGTTTCTCCACAGTCTGTATCATATGTCAAAATATAGTCTTTTCCCATATATTCATAAGTGGCAGTAGTAAAAAGATGACTATCTTCTGCATGCATACTTACAACATTTTTTAATTTATAAGATTGTCCCGTGATATTTTTTGCAAACTCATTAACAGCACTTACAAGGCTTTCTTGCTTTGTCAATGTTATTTCAAAAGGTTGTGACCATTCAGATGATAAGTATGTTCCAGTTGAATCACAAGCCTGTATTTGAACTGTATAATCAGTGATAGTTGGATCAACATCAACAGTGTAGTAAGTTTCATTTACGCTTTCAACTTTATCATTAACACTTACATTGTATGAATCGGCGCCGTTTACATTCTCCCATGATAATATATTTTTGTCTTCATTATATTCAATACGTTGAACTGTTGCCAACTGAGTCTGTGGATCAGGTGGCGTTGCCCCTTTCATATTTGAAAAAGCGGATATTGCACCTACAGCCGCACCAACAGCAACAAGACCAATTATTATTCCCCCGATAATTTTCCCTTTTTTAGCCATTATTAGATTTCTCCTTTTACGTGAATTATATCATACAGTTCTCTATTTTGCAATACCAAATTTGTTTTTAACATTTTTGTTTGAAAAAAAGTGTCAAAATATTTCTACTTTTGTCGAATTTAGAGTATTATTGTTGACATGAGATCAAAAATAATTTCAATATTATGTTTTGTATTTTGTGCCATAGTTATTGTAGTTGGTGTTATTGTTATAAATAACACAAAAATTCCAACACACCAAGACATAGATCAAAGTACTGACCAAAGCACAAGTAAAGATGAAGCGCAAGGAGAAGATGTGACACTTTCTCTTTCTTGTCAAGATGTTGTCATGTACATAGATGACGAGTTCACACAAGTAACATATACCGTCAACACAAATGAAAAATACACTGTTGACTATAATTACGACACATCAAAATTAACAATAGAAAAAGATAAGATATATGCACATGAAAGTGGCGAATACACAGTTACAATGACACTAACCACTTCTAGCGAAAAGACAGCAACGGACAATTTCACCGTAACTATCTATGACACAGTGACTCAGGCTAGTGCCAAAGTACAAAAAGATGGCGAGAATATAGACAATTTGTTTTGTTGTGAAAATTATGATGCTGTATTTACTTTAAACGCCGCAATGCATACAGATTTTACTATATATACGAGTGAAAATGTTAACAAGTTGAATTTAGTGCAAAGCGAAGATAAACAAAAAGTTATTTTTAGTTTTACAACAATTGATAGCAATGATATTGTATTTATTTTTACCTATCGCAACTTTACAAAAATTTTTACATTTTCAGTTTACCAATACATCGACAATTTTAATGTAAGTTTTTCAAATAGTTTTACTGATGATGTTTTGGCTTTGTATACTTTTAATGATACATACGCATCACAAGCAAACATTGATAACATTTTTGACCAGGCAAGTTTTGAAATAACAACAAATCCAGACACATTACAAATGTTTGATGTCACCACTTTAAACGCAGACATTGCAAAAGTTGTTGACAATAAGATTATTGCACAAAAAGAAGGAGAAACTTCTTTGGTAATAACGGCACAAGATGGTTCAAATTTTCAAAAAAGCATAAAAATATCTGTCCGAACAATAAAAGTAAACAATATAACAACAAAAGATGAACAAATAAACTTACACGTTGGCGAAAGTTTTGAAGTCTTGTATTCATATTATCCAATTTATGCTGTTTGTGATTTTAAAATTGCATCGCCAGGGCTAACACTTTCTGAGCAAACGGTAACAGCATCTAGTGTAGGAAATTTTGAAGTAACAATTTTTGACAATATTTCAAATCAAAGTGCAAAAATTTATGTGACAGTAACCACAGACGAACAACCATGTGAAATATCTTATGAAATAACAATAAATTCTTCTTTTCTTGATTTGTACCAAGCCACTTTTGAAAATGACATTTTAACAATTAATACTGATGAGCAAATACAAATTCCTTTTTCCTTTGTTTTGGTATATTCAAATGGACAAAGTTATGACGGTGAAATCACAACAGATGTCAGTGTTTCTACAGACAATTTTTCAAACATTAATTATGGCTTAGAAGTTGACACAAACTATTGTATATTAACTATTAAAGGAAATGGCACTATTAAGGTAACACTAACACTTTTGGTCAATGGCGAAAGTACAGATATAACTCGCTCACTAACTATTATAATAAATTAATTTGTTGACAAATTACATTTTTTTTGATAACATTAAATAGTTTTAGGTGGGTAGTTCAATGGTAGAGTAACGGTCTCCAAAACCGTCTGTTGCAGGTTCGAGTCCTGTCCCACCTGCCAAAAAGGTAAGGTTATGATTTATACAAATGACCTTGGTGATAAATATGAAATTCTTATCAAGTCATGGAAACTTGATAATTTTTCTTATTTATACAAAAAAAATAATAACAAAAAAATTTTTATTAACATAGACTTAGATAATTACAATAATTTTAGCAATTTTTTTGCTATTTTAAGAGATGTTTTGTCAATAAAAAAATTATCTGAAATAACATTTTTTATTTCATTAAAAAATGATTTATTTAGTATTAAAGAATTTGAAAACATAAAAAAATTTAATAAAATATTAAAAACACAAGATTCAAAGCTGTATATTAAAGAATATGACGTTTTGTGGGAAATAGATGAAGTACAAAAGACATATGACTATATTTCAAACATAATTTCCGAAATTACATCTAAAAATTTTTCACCGCTTGAACAGTTTTTATATGCCTACAAAAAAATTGGTGAAAATGTGTATAAAGACGATAAATCGGTTAAGAGTATTGTTACTTCCCACTCTATTTTTAGTTTACAAAACAATGGAAACATTGTTTGTCGAAGTTACGCAAAAATGCTTAGTGAAATAGTAAATGGCGTTAAAAATGACAATTTGTCATGTTATGAAAATGAAGGCGATTTGTTTGACGAACATGATAAAATTATCGGTTCTCATACCATGAATATAGTTATGTTAAAAGATGACAAATACAAAATAAATGGAATATATAACGCCGACTGCACATGGGACAGTTCCTTTGCAGACGACTTACCTATATCGTTGACTTATTGTCTTATTCCGTTAAATGATTTAAATTTTTATAGAGATTTGACATTTTATGCACAACCCAATAATAAATTTCAATATTTTTTACTTGATGATAACTCTATGTGTCTATTTAATTATCAAAACAAAATTACAATGGACTTGTTAAAAAAACAGCACATTTTGGACATAGAAGAAGAAAGACAAAATTATAAAAATTATATTTCACAAAACGAGCCAAATAAAATTCAATTTTTAAATACATCGCCTTTTTCTGACGAAATTCTTGAATATAGATTTGTTAAAAGTTTATGCAATAAAATAAAACAACAATCTACAATTATTGATTATACATCATTAGAAAAAGCGTTAAAAACTGTGCTAGAAAGTCAAAACATTGCCGACGCAAACGAATACGCACAAAAAATATTAGATTTTTCAAAAAAAAGAGCACTCAGCAAATATATTTATGGAGCAAAAAATAGTATTTACACCATTTCCAAAAAACAATTTGATAGAAAAAAAGTTATTGCCGAGGAAATGGCAAGATTAAAACAAAAACACCTAGAAATACAAGAAAAAAAGCAAAAACATCAAGAAAACGATCGTACCTTAGAATAGTGGTACGATTTTTATTTTATAGGTGATTAAAACATCAATATATGTTTATTCTTTACTTTTACTATTTGATATGGATTGTGTAAAAGAAAATGAGTGTCACGCACGACCGTACTTTGTACGTGACTGTGTGAAGGTTGCCCAAAAATTTAGACTGCCTAAAAACAAGTGAGACAAGTCTTGGGACAAAAACTGCACTCTCGGCACACTTTTGCAAAGATTTTTTTAGATATGTAAATATTAAGTAAAAAACACAAAATTGTGAGGAGAAGACGAGGCTCGGTGGGTACCCTCACGCACGAGCGTACTTTGTACGTGACTGTGTGAGGGTTGCCCACCAGAAACAAAGTATTGCGCCGTTTTTCGGCAAACTTCTTTAAAAAATTTAGACTGCCTAAAAACAAGTGAGACAAGTCTTGGGACAAAAACTGCACTCTCGGCACAATTTTGCACTTTCATGCAAAATGTTGTGCTTATTGTTTGTTTTTGTCCCTTTTATACCGACCAATCGAAAATGTACGCTTCGCTCTACATTTTGTCGGTACTTATTTTATAGGTTTTTCAAACATCAATCTAAGTTTTTTTATTATTGCTATTCGTTTTTAATTGTGTGAAAATAAATGAGTGCCTCTCACGAGCGTACTTTGTACGTGACTGTGTGGCACGGCATGGCAGTAAACGCAGTATCACGCCGTTTTTCGGCAAACTTCTTAAAAAAATTTAGACTGCCTAAAAACAAGCAAGACGAGGCTTGGGGCAAAAACTGCACAAAACGGCACACTTTTGCAAAATTTTTTAGCAAAAGTTGTGCTTAATGTTTGTTTTTGCCCTCTTCTCACGGCCACACGAAAATCGCACTTCGTTGGCGATTTTGCCGTGACTTAGAGGAAGAAATGCAGTGCATTTCTTTTATCAAAAAAATAGCATAGCAGAAACAAAGTATTGCGCCGTTTTTCGGCAGTCTAAATAGTGGTTCTTTTTTCTAACGCCCTAGACAATGTTACCTCATCAGCAAATTCAATATCACTACCCATGCTTATGCCCTGAGCAAGTCTTGTCACTTTTACTCCAAGAGGAGTTAAAAGTCTTGAAATATACATTGCAGTAGCATCACCTTCAACATCTGGATTAAGCGCCATGATAACTTCTTTTGTTTTGTACTTTTGCACACGAGATAACAATTCTTTTATTCTTATGTCATCAGGTCCACGATTTTCAAGTGGACTTATTGTTCCATTAAGTACATGAAAAACACCATCAAAATTTTTTACCTTTTCCATTACGGCAATGTCTTTTGGCTCTTTGACTACACAAATTGTGTCGGCACTTTTTTTCTTACAAATTTCACAAATATCTTCTTCTGAAAAATTGCCACACTCCTTGCAAAATTTGATGTTGTTTTTTGCATCAATTATACTTTTTGCAAAGTCTTGTGCTTCTTCTTTTGTTTTATTTAAAATACTATAAGCATATCTTTGTGCAGTCTTGTAGCCAACCCCTGGAAGCGAGCGAAAACTATTTATCAATTTTTCCAAACTTTCAATATACATTTTATAGTCCTTGTGGAAGATTTGGTAATTTTTCTTTTTCTGCCTTGGTAATCTTTTCAACGGCATCATTGATTGCAGAAATAATTAAATCTTCAAGCATTTCAATATCGTCAGGATCAACAACTTCTGGCTTTATCGTTACTTTTTTTGCTTTTTTATCCCCAGTCATAACGACTTCAACCATGTTTCCACCGCTTGTTCCTGTAAACTCTGTGCTTTCAAGTTCAAGTTTTGCTTTTTCCATGTCCTCTTGCATCTTTTGTGCTTGGCGCATAAGATTTTGTAGATTTGCACCACCAAAGCCACCACCGAAGCCACCTCTAAAATTGTTCATAATTATTCTCCTTAATCTGTTATTATTGTTTTATTGTCAAAAAATTTGTTTAATATTGCAATATTTTCATCATTTGATGCTTGTTTTTGTTTTTTTTGTATTTTAAACTTTTTTACATTAAACACACCAAGTGCCTTTTCTAGTTCTTCATAATTTGTTTTGTCGTTTAACATATTGACGACATAATCTTCTTTTGAGGATATGACAAACTCATCGCCGTCAAACTCCACATCTGTAATGTCACCGCACATAACGTGCAAAATTCTGTCGTTATGTTCCCTTAGGTATAGTACAACTTTTCCCCAAAGTGTTTGGGCAGATATGTTTTCAGGTTTCAATACCTGCTCGGTTTTCCTAAATTTTAGTTTTTTTTTTGGTCGCCCACCACTGCATCAATGAGTGCGCTTTCAAAAAGTGTTTTTGGCGATAGTGCAAACTTCAGTTCTGTTATCATCGCCGAAAAAATTTTCATATAGTACATTAGTTTTTGAATATCAATTTTTTCAGATAATTCAGTATACTCATTAAAAACATCGCTAGCAAATCCCAGCATCTCTTTTGCATCAGGACAAGTCTTTGCAACAATAAGGTCACGCACACACTGAGTTATGTCTTTAGCAACGACATTCATATTTTTCCCGCTTTTTTCAACTTTGTCAACAAGTGTAAGAGCTTGACCTATGTCACCACCAGCAATCGCTTCGACAATGTTTAAATTTGTTTGGTGGTCTGTGGTGCCCAATATCTTTGAAACGTCATCACTTTTTATTTTTCCGTTAGAGAAAGCCACAATTCCATCTGCAATTGAAAGCATATCTCGAACACTTCCCTGTGCAGCCTTGACAATTTGCGTCAAAGCATCATCTTCACAGTCAATGTTTTCAAGTGAAAAAATGTGCTTTAAGTGATTTTTTAATGTGCTGTCTGAAAGAAGATGAAAATCAAATCTCATGCATCGTGAAGTTATTGTTGCAGGAAGTTTTTGCACATCTGTTGTTGCCAAAATAAACACTATGTGAGAAGGTGGCTCTTCGAGAGTTTTAAGTAGTGCGTTAAACGCACTTTCTGTAAGCATATGCACTTCATCAATTATATAAACTTTGTACTTTGCTGAAACGGGCAAAAATTTCACCTTTTCACGAATGTCACGAACTTCATCAACTCTGTTATTTGACGCAGCATCAATTTCAACGATGTCAAGGTTATTTTCTTCACTAAGTGCCCTGCAAACTTCGCACTTCCCACAAGGTGAGCCATTTACTGGACTTAAACAATTTATTGCCTTTGCAAATATTTTTGCAGTACTTGTCTTTCCTGTTCCACGACTTCCTGTGAAAAGATAAGCATGAGAAATATTACCACTCATAGTTTGGTGGATAAGTGTAGTTGTTATGTGGTCTTGCCCAACAACTTCATCAAAAGTTTGTGGACGATATTTCCTATAAAGTGCCTGGTACACTATTTTCTCCTAACATATATTATACATCTTGTTTTTGTTTTTTCAAATTATTTTGTATCAATTTTAAGTATTCATTATAAACATCTTGCGTCACCATGTCCCAGTTGACATAAACATCACGATATACATTTTCGCAAAGGGTATTATATTTTTCGCCGTCTGACAAAATATCAATAATTCTATCTGCAAAGTCGTTTGCGTCGTGTTCGGTGATTATTCCATTTACGCCATCAGTAATCATGTTTGCAGTTGCTGCACCTTTTAAAAACACAGTTGGAACTTTTTGGCTTGCCGCTTCAATTTGAACAAGTGAACTTGTATCATAAAGCGATGGGAACAAAAATAGATGACTTGCACTATAATACTTTTCAAGTTCATTTCTGTCAGAAACTCTTCCGCACATTATGCACTTGTCTAAAAGGTCACATTTTTTAATATAGTCTTTCAACTTTTCTTCGTCTTGTCCACTTCCAACAAAAAGCATTTTAAACTTAAATCCTTTTTGCTTCAATACTTTTAAACTATCAACCAAGAACAACAAGTTTTTAACCAAATTCATTCTTCCTATATATGTCAAAATAAACTCGTCTTCAGTTATGTTATACTTTTGTCTTATGTTTGACCTTATCTCGTCTTTATTTTCAAGATATTGCATATCAGTTGCGTTTCTTACTCTGTGAGTTGGAATTTTTAGTCCATAATCTTCAACATAAATTTTTTTATTTTCGTCATTCATTTCCCACGCAACTGTACATGAATTTATTGTCTTCATAAGTTTTTTGAGGACAATATTAGTAAGCCACTTGCAGTGCGTTGCCTTTTGAATGTCTTGTTTATATTGACTATGCAAAGTGATTACACAAGGGATATTGTGCTTTTTGGCATATTTTACTGCGAGTTTTGCTATACCCATTGGTGAATGTATGTGAATTATGTCCAAATTTGAATTTTTTAACGCTTTTTTAAATTTTTTATCATATTGTGGAATAGGTACAGTGTAATCAAATTTAGCAAATTTTAAACTTTTGCATCTAACCACCTTATAATCAAAATTATCTACATGTTTTTTATCTTTTCCATATGGGCAAAATACAGTCACGTCTGCGATTTTATTTAACCTTTTTGCATAATTTTCAACAACCATTGTTACGCCGTCAATCATTGGTAAATATGTGTCAATAAACAGCCCTATTTTTAATTTTTCCATACTCTTCTCCTAGAAAAAATATATCATAAATATAATAAAAAAATCCACTATTTTTATTTAATGTTGTAAAAATAAAAAACATGATTTCAAAATAATATAAAAAATGTTTTTAAAAAAAAGAACCAAACAAGTTTCTCTTGTTTGGTTCTTACATACAAATCTTTTAATTTATTTTTTATTTTTAAACAATTATTGAAGTTCAACAACAGCGCCAGCTTCTTTGAGTTTTGCTTCCATAGCTTTTGCTTCTTCTGTTGGAACATTCTCTTTAACTGTTTTTGGAGCGCCGTCAACGACTGCTTTTGCTTCGCCAAGACCAAGTCCTGTGATTTCTCTAACAGCTTTGATAACTGCGATTTTGTTTGCGCCAGCTTCTTTAAGAACAACATTGAATTCTGTCTTTTCTTCTTGAGCTGCTTGTGCGCCTGCTGCTGGTGCTGCTGCGACCATAGCTGCTGCACTTACACCAAATTCCTCTTCAATTTTCTTTACAAGGTCATTAAGTTCAACAACTGTAAGACCTTTAATTTCTTCTACAAATTTATTTAAATCTGCCATTTTTTTATTCTCCTTTTTAAATTATTGTTTATCAGCAATAGCCTTGACTGCGATTGCAAGACTACGCATAGGTGATGAAAGTAAGCCAACAAGTTGACCAAGAAGAGTTTGTCTTGATGGAATACTTGCAAGTTTTTTAATTTCATTTTCATCAACAATTTGATTGTTGTATATGCCAAACTTAACTGACATTGCACAATTGTCACTTGCTGCATCTTTAATAAGTTTTGCAGGGGCTATTTCATCTTCATAGCCGAAAGCAACAGCGCTTGTGCCTTCAAGATATTTTTCAACATCTTTGTATCCAAGTTCGTCAAGTGCTCTTGCCATGAGTCTGTTTTTGTAAACTTTGTACTCAGCGCCAGCTTTTCTGAACTGTGAACGAAGTTTTGTATCTTGATCAACAGTGATGCCACGATAGTCAACAAACACAACAGTTTTTGCACGAGAGAGTTTGTCTTTTATTTCCTCAACAAGTGCTTTTTTTGCTTCAAGATTTGCACTCATTTATTTGCCTCCTTTAA
>CALWTH010000047.1 GCA_944384405.1 uncultured Clostridia bacterium | reverse complement strand
GTTTGTTTTTCTCTTAATAGTTTTTCAAGTTCTTCGTCAAGTTCATCCTCTTCCATATCTTTCGGACTTAATTTACTTTCTTCCACTTTGAAATTTTTATTTATCACATCTGTTGCCTTTTGGAAGTCAGATTTGTCAACTGAATTATATGTTGTGATTGTAGTTCATACGAATTATAGGCGGTCGCGTTTTTGTTTATTGCGTTTAAAATCTATGCCGTTTATATTGTCTATGAGTTTATAGTAAATATGGATTTTTCGGGGTTCTTTACTTCCCTTAGTAAATTTGTCTATGGTTATAAATTCAATCAGTTCTAGTGCCATTTCTCGGGTTAAAACGGGTGTTTTTATATACTTTTTCACTCTTTGTATAAACTCATCAACATTTTTCTTATTTTGTTCTATTTTCTCTATGCTTTTATTTATTTGCGCAATCTCTTTTTCTAAAATTTCCTTTTCTTTTTGATAATTGTTTAGTAGTGATATGCAAATATCTTCTGAGATTTTATTTAAAACTTTATCTTCATAGGTTGATTGAATTAGTTTATTAACATCATCAAGTCTTTTTACTTTATTTTGCAAATTTTTATTATCAATTGAAAACTTTTCTTTTTGCAAACTTTCTTGTCTTTGCAAAAATTCTTTTCTTGCTTTTTCTTCATTAAAGTTTATAAAGTTTGCCTTTGATTTTATATCTTGCAAAACAATATTTTCAATATCATCAATCTTTATCATGTGACTTGTACATATTCTTGTCCCAAAAACTTTAAACCCACCACAATTATAATTTGCTTGTCGGTATATTCTAGGCCCATTTCTTGAATGTCTTGTATTATTCCAACCTATGTGCATTTTATTTCCACAATCTTCACAATACATTAGTCCTGAAAGTGGATGTACAATATCATTTGATTGAACTTTTCCTTGACTTACAGACCTTTCAATCTCTTTGACTTTATCCCAAAGTTCCTGTGAGATTATTGCCTCATGAGTATTGTAAATTATCACTTTTTCTTCATCTGGTCTTTTTATTTGCTTTCTATTTTTATAAGAAATATTCGTTGTTCGTAGTTGAACCAAATGCCCTAAGTATGTTGGATTGCGAAGTATTTGCTTTACAACATCACATGTCCAAAGATGATGACTAAATCTATATGCCGTAACACCAAATTTTTGAGTTCTATAATCTGATGGAATTGGTATATTCTCATCATTAAATTTCATTGCAATATGTTTTGGACTAATCCCACTTGCTCGCATCTCAAATATTCTTCTTACATTGCTTGCTGCAGGTTCATCTATTATTGGAAGTTTCTTTTCGTCAGTTCCTTTTACATAACCATAAGGTGCATAGGTTGTTCTATATTTCCCAGCTTTTGCATTGGCTTCAATTACTGCTCGTATTTTTTTACTAGTATTGGCCGAATGCCATTCGTTAAACACATTCATTATTGGCATCATATCCATGCCTGTTGTATTTTTTGCAGTATCAACATTATCATTTAAGGCAATAAATCTAATGTTATACATTGGAAAAATGTAATCTGTATATTGTCCAACTTGAATATAGTTTCTTCCAAACCTAGACAAATCTTTGCAAAGTATTGTGTTTATTTTTCCACACTTAGCATCCTCTAATAATCTTTGAACTCCCGGCCTATCAAATGTTGTTCCAGAATATCCATCATCAACATATATTTCTATCAAATTCCAACCTTGCTCTAACACATATTTTTCAAGTATAAGTTTTTGATTTTCTATTGATAGAGACTCCCCATTTCTTTCATCATCTCTTGATAATCTTGCATATATACCTACTTTAATTTCTTGTTTTGATTCCATTATTCCTCCTTTTAGAGAAACCAAAACACTGAAAGTAAATACATTTTTATTATAACATAAAAAATGCTAAACTGACAGTGTTTTTAGAAATCTCTTATAACATTTCCTGATATGCTTGCTTCTGGGCAAGATTAATTATAATTTCATTCAAATTTTTGCTTCCAACAAAGTGACTGATTACTATATATTTTTTATCTTTAATAACATATTCTTGTTTGCGTGTTGGAAAGTTTGAAAATTCTTGTTTTAAGTTTTGTAATTGTTTTTTCATTCATTACCCTCATCATAAAAAACTCCTTTCTATTAAATTTTGTCATAGTTCTTTTACGCATCGAGCGAAAGACTTTAGGCAATATACTAAATAAAAAAGTGTTAGGTATCCTAACAGCTTTCAAAAAATGACGAGAAAACAAAAAATTGCTTGATTCTACAAAAGTCCTTTATTATATGGATATTTGTAGTTATCAAAAGCAATTTGTTTCTCGCTTATCCTGTTGTCGCGTCAAAGCACTCACTTTTGCTCAAAATTGAAAATTATATTTTCAATTTGTATCGCCTTTTCGTTCGGCTTTTCCTTTCCCCAAAAACTCTTGCAAGAAAGAGTTGTTCGGGGACCCCAATTATAGATTTTTACATTTCAAAATCATTTTCATATTGTTCTATCAAATTTTGATATCTCAATTCTTCTAACTTATTATAAAATTCTTGAAATGTCTTTATTATCTCATAATTAACCTTTTGACTAATATATAAACACTCTTGAATTTCGTTAAACAATTTTTTCTTTTGCTTTATTTTTTGTGCTTTGAATTTTGCATTTAGTTTTAATCTTTCGTCATCTTTTGCTTTTAAATTTTTCGATTGCTCAATAACAACATTTCCAATTCTTCGGTAAAAATCTTGCATATATTTTTTCTGAAAA
>CALWTH010000046.1 GCA_944384405.1 uncultured Clostridia bacterium | reverse complement strand
CGGGCCTTCGATAGTTGCTCTGCATTAAAGAAAGTAAATATAACAGACATAGATGCATGGGCTATGATAGACTTTGCTTTCTCTTCCAATCCATTAAATTATGGAGCAGGTTTATATTTAAATGGAGAATTGGTAACAGAAGTAACACTAACCACAGCAACAAAGATAGGAGATTATGCCTTCAATGGTTACGACTTACTCACCAGTATAACCATCCCAAGCCGTGTGACAAGTATAGGATATTCTGCCTTCAATAATTGCACAAAACTCGAGAGTATAGCAGTTGATCAAAACAATGCCAATTATTGTAATGACGAATATGGAGTATTGTTTAATAAAGATAAAACAGAACTTATTCAATATCCTGTAGGTAATACAAGAACACAATATACCATTCCAAGCAGTGTTACAAGTATAGGAAATAATGCCTTCCATAATTGCTCCAACTTAACCAGTATAGAGATACCAAGCGGTGTGACAAGTATAGGAAATGAAGCCTTCCGATCTTGCTCTGCATTAGGGACAGTAACATTTGGAGCAAACTCACAACTAGAGAGTATGGGCTATGCTACCTTCTGGGATTGCTCCAACCTAAGCAGTGTGTACATTGATGGTCAAGCAGTGGCAAATATGTTGACTGAGACAAATGACACTGGTGGATTACTTGGTAACATTGATACTAGCGAAAAAGTGTATATTAATAACACACTGACACTAACTGGCGGTGCGAAAACATATATGGAATCAAATTTTGAAATTGTTACAAGTGATGTTTCTGGATATGTTTGTTATCAAAAGAAATAATTACAATTACATTTTCGGCACACACATTTTTGGGTGTGCCTTTTTGATTTTTCTCTGTTATTCTGAGCCTAACCCAATGTGTCGACTTACGAAACATCTCATAAGGGATAGACTTTTCGTCAGCCGTCAAGTAGGTTACACTCAGAGTGACATAGAGTTGAGGGGTCTCACTTCGTTTGAAGAATCTAAAGAGGAGTCGCTATGCTCGAGGACACATGCGCGCAAAATGGAATCATATCGCCACACTTCTAAGAATGACAACAATTTTTAGTCATCAATACTATTTTTTGTATTTTTTCTTGTTTTTTGCAAACAATTTTTATGAAGGTGGAATATGAAAAAACAAGAATACAAAATTTGGTTAGATACCAATAATTTATATAGCAACAATCGCACCAGTGTACTTGTTTCAAGTTTTGTTGTGTGGGCGTGTGTATTTATTGCTATGTTATTTCCATTATTTGGTTTTGGACTTGCTTTCTTTTTAATGTGCACACTTTGTATAGGTTTCAAAAAAATCGTGCTTGATATAATTCGTAACGAACAATATAAAGTTGAAAATGTTTTTGACTATTATCGTTTTTGTATATCAGCGTTTTGCCTTAGAGTTTGCAGTATGCTTTTGATTGCGCTTTGGTCACTGCTACTAATTGTTCCGGGGATTATATGTGGTTTGAACTATGCCCTTGCACCTTATATTTTTGCTGATGAACCAAAAGTTGGAACGCTGGCATGTTTGGAAAAAAGTAAGAAATTGGTATACGGACACAGAGCAGAACTTTTGATAATCTTTCTTATTGAAGCACTTTTTGTTGCTTTGGTGGCGACGCTCGCAAGTTGTTTTGTGATAATATTCAACTTTATTGTGGTGATGCCACAGTGGTTTAATATTGTTGTGCCTATCGCAATAACACTGTTTGCCTTATTTGTTGTAATTATGCCATATTTTGAAATGCTTGTTGGCAACTACTATAATAATTTGATAAAACAAAGCGTTGTTAAAAAAAGTGCTAAAAGTGTTAGTACAAAAAAATAATTTTTTGATATAATATTCCAAAAGGAAGTTATATGGCAAAGGTTATTAAAAAATTTGATGACAATTATGAAATGACAGAAGACGATTACAAAAACGCTTTCTTACTTCGTCGTGCAAGCGTGAGCAGAATGACTTATGGTAAGGGCTCTATTGAAATAGAAGACATTTATGCTGAGGCATACATTGACCAATGTGCACTTGCTGCAGGTGGTGATGTTGTTGCGCAAGACTTACTCGGCTATTGGTTCAAACATGGCAATCCCGCTTTACCAGAAAATGTTGAGTTGTCTTACAAATGGCAGTTCTTGGCAGCAGCAGGAGGGAATAAGCATACCATAAACAAACTTGCACTGTTTTTAGACTATTCTTATGACACCATTTCAATGCAAGACTATTTCAAAGAACTTGTTGATGTGATTGGACTTGACCAGTCAAATTATCAAGAACTTTTGGGACAAGTTATTTGTCAATACATTGTTGAAGATTTAAACATAAACGCACTTGATCTTTCAAAAGAAAAAACTGTTGAAATAAAATTCAATCAACTTTCAATGCAAAGGTTCACAATGTCGCTTAATCGTGCTATGGTTAAAGTGCATGAATATTTTAGAAATCTACTTAAAAAACGTGAAAATGGTTAGGAGAGTTTATGGAAGATAAATTTGTTGAACTTTATGGAAAAGTTGTTGACGAACAAAATGATATTTTGGAGAAGACAGCAAATATAAAAAAACAAGTTGAAAACTTAGAGCAACAATATCAAGTGGCTAGTACGGCACAAAAAAAAGAAATTGTTGACAAACTAAAACAACTTGACGGCGAACTTGAAAAACTTGAAACTCGTTCAATAAAAAACGCAAAAAGAGCAAATAAATTAAAATCTATGAAATAACACTATTGACTTTTAAACAAACGTTGAATATAATTTTAATATATAAAAGTGATTTGTTTGAAAGGCAATTTAAGACGTAATTGACAGCAATAATAAAACAGCGTCAAAACAAGTATTCAAAGCAGATACAAAAATGTTTTTGTTCCAGAAAATTACAAAACTTTGTTTTTGCCTTTTAAATGTTCTAATTTTCATAATGTTGCACTTTTTTCATATTTGAAAGTTTTGATATGAATTTGTTACAAACACAAATGGAAATTTAGATGAAGTTATAATAAACAACTCAATTTAGACTACAAAGACACTTTTTGTTTATGTTTTGGAGATAGTTATGAAAATATTTAAAAGGTTTTTAAGCTCATTGTCATCAGTTTATGATGATGTTTTAAATATTGTCAGAAATGTTGCCGTTTCAGTTAAGCCTGAGTATGACAAAAATTCTCTTGATGTGATTACTGTTCCAAAAAATGTTGAAACTATTGGTGAGTTTTGTTTTGAAAATTGCAGGTATGTAAATGAAATAATACTTCCAAAGCGTTTAAAAAAAATAGAAAACAATGCATTTTTTAGATGTAAATCTCTTAAAAAACTTAAACTTCATGACTCACTAACATACATAGGCGATAATGCTTTTAAAGGTTGTGAATCCTTATCAAATATTAGTATACCTAATTCTGTTAAATACATTGGCAATGATTGTTTTGATATGTGCAATTCTTTAAAAAGTGTTAAACTTCCAAAGTTTGCAGATAAGATATGTGGTTGTTGGCCAGCTCAACTTTGTTATATTTTCAAAAAAGGTGATGATTTTTACTTTACTGATGGAGAAAAGAAAAAAGGCGTGTATGTCGGTTATCAATATTTTGTTAAATATGTCTTACGCCATTGGGATGATAAAAATTTAGCTAATACTTTAAAAATTTTGAATAGTTTACATTTTGAAATTGTAGAAGTATTTTATGAAAATTCAAAAAAAAATAATGATTTAGATTTTGTAAATGAAATTCTTGCTTCTAACATAAAAAAATATAATTGGTTAAAGTCAAAAATTATTTATAATGTTAGCACAATGATGCCATTTATTAAACTTTGTATTATTCTAGGAGTTTTTCAAAATTCGCCTTTGAAAATAGAAAGAACTAGCAAAAGTGGGAATAAAATAGTTGAAACTATTGATTATGCGCAAAAAAGTTGTGAATTTTTAATTCAACTTATAAAAATGGGAAAACTAGATTTGGTAATTGCCGACCAAATCAATTCACATTTAGGCAAAGTAAAGTTTAATCAAAAGTTGGCTGAATTTATATTCAACCACTACGATGATATTATAAAACAAGGTCCTTTATTTTTTGCAGAGTGTTGCAATAAATTTGACGAAGTCCAAAAAGCACACACATCAAACAAGGGTAGTTGTAGACAACTGGCACCAACAGTGGAGTTTTTTCAAAAATACTTTACCCAAAACAAATTTAAAGGTGTTGATGGAAGCAATTTTCATACAGCCAGCGTGATTGGAAAATATTACAGTGAACAAAGAATTTTTGATAGGGCAAATGAAATTATTAAACTACATAAACAAAATAATGTTCCAGACAATATTTTGGGCGAAGATTTTAGCGAAGAAATTTTTAAAAAAATAAAAAATAGAATAAAAAATATTGAAAACATTTCTTTGGATACGACAAAAAGCCTTTGTGATACGGCACAATGTTTTTCATATGAAATGCTTAGAAAAGATGATGTTTTGAATTTAGTGCTTGGAAAACTTTGCAATTGTTGTGCTCATCTTGAAGGCGTTGGTGACGGAATTGCTGTGGCATCAATGCTTGATCCAAGCGTTCAAAACATAGTTATTAAAGATAAAAACGGTGAAATTGTTGCAAAGTCCACAATTTATGTCAACCAAAAAGAGGGGTATGCAGTTTGCAACTCATTTATGGTCAGTGCAAAAGTTAGCCGTGACAACCTTAATAATATTTACACAAAATTTAAAGAGGCAATTTCTGATTTTGCAACTGAATATAACCGAAAATTCACGCCAAAACTTAAAGTGGTGACTGTGGGTATGTGCTTTAATGATTTACATGGAATAATAAAAGATAACGATAAGAAATATCCAAAAATTTTGCAGCCACTTTCATATGCGAAATATTCACAAAAATTAAATGCTTATAATGGTGATTCACTAGAAGAACAATATACAGTTTGGCAAGATAATTTTATTAAGTGAAATTAAACATTTTCATAATAATCAAAAATAAATGAAATATTATATGTGAACATATTATTTGAAGAATTAACGCCAACGGCAGTGTAGACTATTTGATTGTTATCATCAAGGTCCACTGTCGTTTGTTTTTCTTGAACTCTAATCACCGATTGTTTATCTTCTTCAAAAACAAGTTCTTGATTGACTGAAGTAAAATATGCATTTATGCTAAACCAAATATTAAAAGCGTAATTTGTATTTACCGTCACATCATCGTTAATTGTTATGATGTTAGATTTGTTCTTTATGGCATAAAAGTCGCCATCCAACAAATCAAATTGCTTATTGTCAATATTAATTTGAATGTCGCTTATTTTTAGACATATGTTACCATCGTGCTGATAACTATAATTTTCCCCAAACGAAACAATACTTGTTGGAGTTATGACTAAATGGCGTAAAGTCAAAAGTCCAGATAAATCTTTTGTTTGTGTTGCTGAAAAAATCAAGTTGTTTGTGCTTTGTGAAACTATTGCTGATTTTGGAGAAAAAGAATACCCAGACTTTTCGGCAAAAATCTCCACACTGCTTCTATTAACGGAAATGCTAAAAAAGCCATTATTATCTGTTTTGCCATAAATTGCAGTTTGTGATTTTATTGTGACATCACTAAGTGGCTCAGTGGAGTTTAGATATACATATCCTGAGATGGTTAAAGGCTCGACACTTTCCCAAAAATCACACCCAGTTAAAATAGATGCGCCCATGATAATTATTAAAAGTAATGTGATGACTTTTTTCATAATATCTTTCAAATGAATTATAATGTAATATATAAAATTAATCAAATAAATTGTTTGCTATTATATATAAATTTATTTGCATAATACAAAATTAGTCATAATTCGTTTTTTATATTGAGTATTGACATTGATTAAACGTTGTTGTATAATAAAGCCAGATTATAGGAGTATGTTTATGAAAAAGTTTTTGATGTATGTTATAGTCTTAGTAACTATGCTTTTCGTTGGCTACACTGCATACTATTTCATTCGTAACAATGAAAACATCTATCTTTCTCTTGCAGAAAATGATAGAACAATCTATATGAATGTTGGGGAGTCAACCGAGATACCAATTGTTTGGGAAAAGCCATATAGCAGCACAACAGTTTATGAAAATGTTGATATTAGTGATGCTGATGTTGTTGACTTCGATGTTGAAAACAAAATCTTCACAGCAAAGGCTGGTGGAACAACAACAGTTGTTGTCACTCCTAGCAATGAGGCTTTTGGTCCTTTCACTTTCACAATAGCAGTTGGTGATGGTAGCGTTTTATATCCTTATTACGTTAGAACAGATATTGAACTTGCAAACATAGGTTCAAGTGATTCAACTGTTGATTGGGATTTGACAGATTCTTACATCCTTGTAAATGATATTGATTTAAGACTTTATAGCGATGACGGATTCACTCCAATCGGTTCACAGAACACGCCATTTAGTGGAACTTTTGATGGAAATGGTCACACAATTTCAAATCTTACAGTTAAAAATGGTGCAAGTGCAGGATTGTTTGGATACATTAGCTCATCAGGAACTGTTCAAAATTTAACACTTAAAGATGTTAAAGTTTCTGGAAGTTTTGACTATGCAGGCTCTGTTGCTGGTTATTCAAGCGGAACGGTAAGACTTGTCAATGTTGAAAATTTTGATCTGACAAATACAAAACAAAATTCATCAAATGGTGGTTTGGTTGGTTATGTCATCAACAACTCAACAAATAGAGTTTTCACATCTAGCGGTTACATTGATATGTGTACAGTAGATGTCAGTGCAAGCACAGCAGGTGACTTTGGTGGACTTGCAGGAAATTTAATTGGAAGCGTTATTTATAATAGTAAGGTCACAGTAACAAAATATGAAGACAACACAGATAGTTTGACTTTTGGTGGACTTGCTGGTGTTGTGGAAAATGCACAGAATGTAGATAAATATATGTTCTCAGTGCTTAAAAATTCTTTGGCTCTTGTTGAAACTGTAACTTTGACAAATGCTCAACTTCAAAAGGGTGCAATAGTTGGTGAAAATATTGACGACACATCTTCTGGTTACAGCAATAGATATATTTCATTACTTTATAACACAGTAAACACCGCACTTGGTCAAACATACGGCACAGAAAAGACTATGAATGAACTTTATTCAAAGTCAGCATATGGTAATTGGGATTTTGAAAACGTTTGGACAATAGTTGAAGGTTCAGAAGTTGCTTATATCAGATCATTCCCAGATGCTATGGCACAATCACTCAATGAATATATTCCAGGTGAAGCAATAACCACTGTTGAAAGTTTACAAACTGTTTTGGACGGAATAAGAAATAATCCAAATAGTGGTGTTGTTTACGAAATAACAGAAGACATTGTTTTGGATTTGAATGGTGCAGAATGGTCAACACTTGCTCCAAATCAAAATACACCTATGACAACTTCAATAATTTGTGCAGAAGGTAAAACACTTACTATACGCAATGCAAAAATCTCAGGGAATAATTCAAGTTTCTTTGGATACATCTCTGGTGTCAACACAAAAATTGAAAATGTTGTTTTTGAAAACATAACAGTAAATTCAAATGCAAGCACAGTCGCAGTTGTTGCTACCGCACTTTTGGACAACGCAACACTTAGCAACGTTGATGTTAATGGTTGCAACATAACAACAGGCGATGCAAACCGCAATCTCGCAGTTGTTGTTGGACTTAATAACGGTACAGTAAATAACTGTAATGTCAATGAAAGAGGAGCAGAAAGCACAGTGACATCATCAAGCACAAGTTTGGTTGTTGGTGGAATTGTCGCAAACAATAGCAAACTTGTTGAAAACTCAACAATTGAATTGTGTAATTTTGATATAACTACATCAAGCACAAGTGCATCACTTGAATTTGGTGGAATTGCAGGAAAGAATAGCGGAACACTTCGTAACTCATATAACTACGATGCAACACTTGATTTGCCAACATTCAATGGTTCAGTTTATGCAGGTGGTGTTGTTGGAAGAATAGATGATGGACTTGTTGAAAAATGTTTCAGCGAAGCACTTATATCTCTTCCATACACAAACGCATCATCATATGTAGGTGGAATTGCAGGACATAGTGAAGCTGCAATAATAAGACAAAGTTATTATGCATCTCAAACTCTTCAAGGCGCAAATGTTGGTGGAATTGTAGCATCAAGCTATGCAACAATTGATCAGTGTTATTTCCAAGGTGAAATCAAAGCTGTTCGTGCTGCCGGAATTGCAATGCTAAATAATAAATCAATCACAAACTGCTATGTTACAGGTTCTTTGGAAGGAATGACTTCAAGTTCAAAAATGAGCGGAATTTGTTCAACACTTCCTGTTGGAAGTTCAGTTAATCATTGCTTCTCAACAGCAACATTCAAAGGCCAGGGTGAAAGACATGCAGAAACTGAAGCAGAGTTTAGAGCAACAATTGAAAAAGTTGGTCAGCTCTTTGGATATTATCCAGACACTGGTACTTTTAAAAATTCAATAATCATCAATTATGGTGATGCATATGTCAAAGGAACATTCTTTGGCTGGAGCAAACCAGGTTGGATTGACTGTTCAGAAAATCAAGCACTTGGACTTGAAGGTGATTATTCAGTATTTAAAAACACAGCAGGATTTGATCAAGGACTTTGGGTGTTTGACAATAATCAAGGACAGGGAGCATATCCAACACTTGCTTTTGTTGCTGAAAATCCTCGTGCTTAAACAGTAAAAATAAAAAGACTTGTGCTAGAAGTCTTTTTTGATATACTTTTGAAAATTTGGAGAATGATGATTAAAACATTATAAGATGATTAATACATTATAAAAATAAATTTTATTGTTTAAACTTATGGAAATAAAAAAAACACCAACAAAAGTTGGTGTTATTTTTTTAATACTTACTCTTCTGCTGGTGTGCTAGCAAGTTCTTTTTCATAAGCTTCAATGACTTTTTTGCTAATCATTTCACGTGTTTCAGTGTTGATTGGATGAACAATGTCTTTGAATTCGCCCTCAGGAGTTTTTCTTGATGGCATTGCAATAAACAATCCGTCCGTTCCACTGATGACTTTGATGTCATGAACAACAAAGCAATCATCAATTGTTATGCTTGCAGCAGCTTTGAGCTTTGAGTCTTCCTTTTTTACAAGTCTTACTCTAACTTCTGTAATGTTCATTTTTGCATCTCCTTTATATTTGCTAAGTTACTTATATCACAAAATATAATTTTTAGCAAATAATTTAACAAAATAATTTGTCATTGCATACAAAACTATATGAAATACCATTTTATTGGAATATGTGGTGTCAGTATGTCTGCGATTGCAGTACATTTAAAACATTTAGGTAACTATGTTCAAGGTTCTGATATTAACGCAGGAGAAACATCAAAAAAACTTGAAAATGAAGGAATAAAAGTGTTTATAGGTCACAATTCAAAAAATGTACTTGGTTGTGATATAGTAATTTATAATTTTGCAATAGACAAAAATAACAAAGAACTTGCGTACGCCAAAAAACATAACATAAAGTTAATGTCAAGAGCACAACTTTTGGCTTTTGTGGCATCAAATTATAAAAATGTTATTTCTGTGGCTGGTTCACATGGCAAAACTACTACGACGGCTATGCTTTATTCATGCTTAAAATACGCAGGGCTTAGTCCAACTCTTCATATTGGTGGAGTGATTGAAGGTGCAAATTTTGGCTTTGTGGAAGGTGACAAAAAATATTTCATAACCGAGGCGTGTGAATTCCACGATAGTTTTTTGACGCTAAAATCAAAGCTTGGCATAATAGTTAGCATTGAACCAGAACATTTAGACTATTTCAAAACATACAAAAATGAATTGCTCTCATACCAAAAATTTTCTAATAACTGCGATGAATTGGTGACTTATGCTGACTGCGATATTTGTGCGAAAAATATAGAGATTGTTGAGCACAGATATCATTTTGACGTTTTTAATAAAGAAAAATTTATTATGCACATTGAATTAAAAGCACTTGGTAAGTACAATATTTCAAACGCACTTTTGGTTATTGAAGCATGTAAAAAATTAGAAATAGACAATAAAAGTATTTATTTGGGCTTGAAAAATTGTCCTAGTGTAAAAAGACGCTTTGAAATTATTGCAACTTCACCAACGCTTATTGTACATGACTACGCTCATCATCCGACACAAGTAAAAAACACAATTTCAACATTTAGACAGTGTGTGAAAAATAAAGTTTTGGTTGTGTTTCAGCCTCACACATATTCAAGAACGAAATACTTTTTTGAACAATTTTTAAATAGTTTTCGTGATGTTGATGACGTGTTTATAATAAAAACATATCCGGCACGCGAGAAGTATGATAAAGAGGGTAGTGCTTTTCGTTTGTATAAAACTTTGAAATCAAGGCAACATTGTAAATATTTTGCTAGTTTCAAAAGAGCGAAAATTGAAATTGATAATAAACTTAAACAAGGTTATTCTGTTCTTATTTTAGGAGCGGGGGACATTGATAAATTGGCATACACTTTTTTAAAATAATTGGTTGACAACAGTGTTTTTATATGCTAACATATATCAGCAAAATTATTTAAGAAGGTGAAACATTATGAAACAAGACATACATCCAAATTATCATGAAGTTACAGTAACTTGTGCATGTGGCAACACATTCAAGACAGGTTCTTGTGTCAAAGGTGACGCAATAAGAGTTGATATTTGCAACAAATGTCATCCATTCTTTACTGGCAAACAAAAAATTGTTGACGTTGGCGGAAGAGTGGAAAAATTCAAAAAGACACACAACGTTTAATATCAATTAGTATAAAAACACGGCACACATTACCGTGTTTTTTTGTTTTAAATATGCGTTATTAGTTAATAATATTACTATGAATAAAATATACACGCTCCCTTGCCTTTATGGTATAGGATTTTATCACAATAAAAATAGTGCAATAAGTTATGTTGATCAAAACGGAAAGTCACATATAGTTTCACAAAAAAACAAAGTCAAAATGATATATCATAACTTCGTGTTTTTAAGGGGGCTTGAATTTTTGTTATTTGGATTATACTTCTTTTTCAAAAACATAATCAAAATGCCATTTGAACTTAAACAAAATGGTGCAGTAAAAAGCGTTGCAAATAGTCTTAATATATCGTTTAGATATGTATTCTATGCACTTTTGTTTGTTGTTGCGGTAGCAATTGCACTACTGTTTTTTGGCTATGTACCAATAAGGCTTGCCGTTATTATAACTAGTTACAGTTCTAGCGCAGTTCTCAATAGATTAGTTGTTGCAATATTAAAAATTGTACTCCTTTATGTTTTGTTATTATCAGTGAAATACTTAATACCATTCAGGCAATTTTATAGATTTAACGCCTGTGGAAATATGGTTACATTTGAACAAATTCACAGGCCAACAAATTTCTTAAATTATATAGTTTTTGGCTTTTGTTTTTCATTTTTTGTTGTTTCAATGGTTGGACTTACTGCAAATACTTTATATAAGCCATTTGTAAACTTGCTTATTTCTTTGTTTTGTTTTACAATAAGTTATGAAATATTGTTGCTACTTGAAAATAGCAAATTTATTTGGCTAAGAAAAAGTTGCATCATAACATCGTTTTTGGTCAATGAAAAACCAACAAGCACAGAGGTATATATTGCAATGTCGGCGTTTAACGAAGTGAAATTTATGAATACAAACAAAAGACAAGTCTTGGATTCGCAAAATTTGAAAGATGGCGAGGTCAGTTTTTCTTCAATTTATGCTGAAAGCAAATTAAAACTCAAAAATGCCGGAATTGATGACGATAGTGAACTTGATTTTCTTTTGTGTGAAGTTTTGAACACAAAGCGTGGTAAACTTCGCCTTATCACAAAGATAAAACAATCTCAGAAAAAGCAAATCGAAGAAGCAGTTAAGCGTAGAATTAGTGGCGAGCCAATAACAAAGATTTTCGGACATACAAATTTTTATGGCTACGATTTTATAGTTACAAAAGATGTTTTATCGCCAAGACAAGAAACAGAAATACTTGTTGAAACTGCGCTTAAACACATTAAAGGTAAGAAGCGAGTTTTGGATCTTTGCACAGGTAGTGGTATAATCGCTGTTTGTATTGCAAAAAAAAGTGATGCTAATGTCGTTGCAACCGACATTTCTTCTCGGGCTTTGGAGGTCGCACAAAAAAACGCAGAAAAAAACAATGTAAAAATAGCATTAAAAAAATCAGACTTGTTTTTAAACTTGAAAACAACAAAAAAGTTTGATATAATAATAAGTAATCCACCATATATCCCAACTTCTGATATTGAAGGACTTGATGTTGAAGTTAAAGATTATGACCCACGTATTTCACTTGATGGTGGTGAAGACGGCTTAAAGTTTTATGTTGACATCATAGATGCTGCACCACAATATTTGAATAAACATGGAATGATATTTTTTGAAGTGGGCAAGGGACAATCAAGAGATGTGGCGAAATTTCTTGAAAAAGATTTTGAAAATATAAAAATTGTAAAAGATTATAGCAACATCAATAGAGTGGTGTATGCAACAAAGAAATCAAAAAGGAAATGAATATGTTAGAGCAGACGACAAAAATTAAACAAAGATATGACGAATTGACGAAACTTGTAATTGATCCGGAAGTAATTGCAGACAATAAGCGCTGGCAAAAGTTGGTTAAAGAGCGCTCTAGTATTGAAGAAATTGCTAATTGCCACGACGAACTTGTGAAACTTGAAAAAAATCTCCAAGATAGCAAAGATGTTATCAAAACAGAAACTGATCCAGAGATGATAGAAGTTTTTAAAGAAGATATATTAAACACAGAAAAACAAATAAAAGCACTCAATGAAAAATTGCAAATTCTTCTTCTTCCAAAAGACGAAAATGATGACAAAAACGTCATTTTGGAAATTCGACCAGCAGCAGGCGGTGAAGAAGCTTCACTTTTTGCAAACGAACTTATGAATATGTATGTCCGCTACGCAGAAAGAAATGGTTGGCAAGTTGAAGTCAATGAACTTGAACAAACTGAACTCGGTGGACTTAAAGCTTGTAGTTTAAGCATAAAAGGTACAGATGTTTATAGTAAATTAAAATATGAAAGTGGTGTTCATCGTGTTCAGCGTGTGCCAGAAACTGAAAGTCAAGGTAGAGTACATACTTCAACAGTGACAGTTGCAGTTTTGCCAGAAATAGAAGAAGTTGATTTTGAAATACAGGACAAAGACCTAAGAATTGACACATATAGGTCAAGTGGTGCAGGCGGTCAGCACGTAAACAAAACAGAAAGCGCAATAAGAATAACACATATTCCAACAGGAATTGTCGTGGCTTGTCAAGATGAAAGATCACAAATTAAAAATCGTGAAAAGGCAATGAATATTTTAAAGTCAAAACTTTATGATTATTACAAAAGCCAAATTGACACAAAGTATAGCGAAGATAGGAAAAGCCAAGTTGGAACAGGTGATAGAAGCGAAAGAATACGCACATACAACTTTCCACAGGGCAGAATTACTGACCATAGAATAAACTACTCAATTTTTAATATCACAACATTTATGGACGGAGATATTGAAGACATGGTTGAACAATTGCAAAAATTTGATCAACAAAAAAAGTTGGAAAATTTATCATTGAAATAAAGGAGGGAAGATGTCAACATATCAGAAATTTTTAAGAGATAATGACATTGAAAGTGGTGCAATGCTTGGGAGTTTTAATGAAGATGACAAATACGTTGTGCCAACAAATGTGCTTGGTGAACTTGTTAAAATAAAAAAACTTATAACAAAATTCACACTTGAATACATAGATTGTTATGCTCAAATTTCAGATTACAAAATTATTTTTAGAATCAAATATGTTGATGATAATATTGACAATAAAAGATATGCCTCCTTATACCTTTTTGAACAATACGAAAATTTAAGTAAAAAGTACACTCTAACCACATTAGTTGCAAGTTTTTCACATGATAATGATGCGACGTTTTTTGATGCGTTAAAGCAAGCTTTTAATCTTTATACCATCGAAGATCTTGGAGAAGGAAAGTCAATTAAAGATGAAAATGATATACTTGAAAATATTTTGAATGAACATAAAAGCATCTCACAGATTTTAATCATTGAAATGGCTAATGACAATAGAAAGTATATTAATAACGTGTTGAAAGTTTTAAAAAATTCTTCTTCATTTGAAACTTTTTATAAAATTTTTAGAGAAAGAATTTCACAAATCAAAGCTGAAAAGAATACTGCCAAATATTTTTATGAAGTCAAAAAAATTCTCGACACATTGGTTATGGGACACTATTCAGAATTTAGTGAATATACGCGAGAATATTTAGACGAAATAAACAAAGAGTACATGAAAAAGTACGAAGAAACAAAACAAAATAGCAAATCAAAATCTAATCAAACAGCACCAGAGGTCAAAAAAAAGAAAAAAAGTAAGAAGAAAGAAAATAAAAAAGGTGGTAAGCTATTTTCTGCGACACTATTTGATTTTGGCTTTAAAAATTTTAATTTTGACTTTGATTTTTTAACAAAAACAAACAATAAATCATATAATGATGAAAAAGATTCAAACGCAACAAAAAAAGTGATCAACCAGTCAAATGCACGACCATCATTCGGAAAGAAATTTATTGATAGTTTAAGCGATACTTTTGACAAAAAATCAGAAGAAATTGATTTTCATAAGATTGGCAAAACCTATTCAACTACAAACTCAGTCATTGTTGAAGGTGTGGTTATGAATAAAGAAGAAAAAGCTATTGATAATGTGGAATATAATCAAGAAATGGAAAATCACAAGGAGCAAAACCCAAAACAAGATGAGGCAGAGTTTACTCTTTAATCAATTTATATTATTAATTAATTTTAAATAAAAAAACTTTATCTACCTAGATAAAGTTTTTTTGTGTTGTTTTATATTATTTTGACATTCCGTTTATTTTATCGTTATCTCTGATTCGTTTTGCTTCTTTAAGTAAAAGTTCAGCTAAAGTTGAATCATCAAATGAGAAATTTTCATTTGCTAATGATTCAAAAATTGGTGCCCAGTTAAGCATTCTATTGTCAACATAAGCTTGTTCAATTACTATTCTTTGTTCTAGTATAAGTTTACCAAAACTTGCTAAGTTATATTGAACTTTTTCATTTGTAGCTTTGTCTTTAACAATATTTACAAGATTTTGTAAATATTGTTTTCTCGGATCAGTATTATCCATAATATCAATTTCGGTTGCTGTTTTTAAAGAAATTTTTCCACGACTGCACATTTCTGTTATAATTTTAATGATTTGTTGATTAAACTTAATATATTCTTTTCCAGTCATTTTAACACCAATGGATGATAAAGGAAGGTAAATTGGTGTTGTTTTTTTAACTTGTTCTGCCATATTTCTCTCCATTTTAAAATTTCATTATAAATATACCACATGAAGCGATGTTTGTAAATAGGTAATTGAAAATTTTTTTTGTATATTCATTTGTTTTATTCAAAAAATATATATATGAAGTCTTATGTAAAAAATACTATAATATTAAGTATATGTATGTTAGTTGCAAAAATGTTAGGTGCACTTTATAGAGTCCCGCTTTCCAACATTCTTGGCACGCAGGGAATTGGACTATATCAAATGGTATTTCCTGTATATTCTTTGTTTTTGGTTGCAATAACTGGTGGTATGCCAACATATGTTGCTCAAAAAGTTTCGTCATATCGGGCTCATAATGACTATGATAAAGTAAATACTTTAATCAAAAACTGTATTTTCATATCAATTTCTTTAGGTACAATTTTTTTTATTGTATTGACTTGTTTCGCACGACCTCTTTCATCACTTCAAGGTAATTCATCGGCATATCTTGGATACATAACAGTTGCAGTGAGTATACTTTTTTCAAGCGTGACATCTGTTTACAAAGGTTACTTTCAAGGAATGGAAACTATGTTTTATAACGCAAGTGCTACGATACTTGAACAACTTTCTAAACTTGTTGCAGGGCTATTAGGTGCAGTACTTTTGTCAAAATTTGGTGTGATATATGCAGTAAGTGGTGCTTTTTTAGGCGTGCTAGTAAGCGAGATTGTCACATTTATTTACATGTTCGTTGTATACAACAAAAATAGAAAAGTAAAAAGTAAATCATATATAAAGTTTGCAGATTTAAAACAAATTTTTCGAAAATTTTTTCCGCTTAGTTTGTCATCACTTATTTTGCCACTTTCTTCATGCGTTGATAGTTTTATTGTGATAAATTTACTGATGCTAAAAGGCAGTGATATCTTCAGCGCCACATCATTGTTTGGGATTGCAACTGGAATGGTTTCGCCGTTTGTAAACTTTCCAATACTTTTGTTTGGAACTATTTGCACTGCAATTTTGCCAGCCTTTGTGTATTTGTTTGAAAAAGGTGAAGATGTGGAACCGGTAGCAAACAACACATACTTTTTTGTTTGGCTTTTGTGTGTGCCTTGTGCTTTGGGATTTGTTGCAATAAGTCCAAACATAATAATGTTATTTTTCCCAGCAATAGAAATTCAGTACAGGGAATTAGCAGTGCTTTATCTTGAAATATCTGCCTTTAATATAATTTATCTTTCGATTGCACAAATTTCTTATAGTATATTAAACAGTTTGGGGAAATTTTATCTGCCATTAATTGCGCAAATTGTTGGTGTTACGTTAAAATTAGTATTATTTATTTTACTTGTTTTGTTTACAAATTTGGGTATTATTTCGCTTGCAATTTCAACTGCTATTTGTGACGCATCTTCATGTATAATTTCTCTTATTTTTGCTAGAAAAAAAATAAAAGTGAAATTAAAAATAAAAAATATTTTAGTTCCAATTTTAAGTTCATTAGCGATGTTTTTTTGTGCTTTTTTAATAAATAAATATTTATTTATTAATCAATATTTAAAATTAGCAATAATAGTATTTATCGCATTTATAGTTTATTTTGCAATATGTTTTATTTTTAAAATAATTTCTTTAAATGATATAAAAAATATGTTTAACAAAAATAAAAATGTAAATAAAATTAAATATGAATAAAAATGAATTTATAAACGAATTAAAAAAAAGAATAAATATGCCAAAACGTGAAGTTGAAAATAATTTTGACATCACACTTGAACTTTTAAAAGAGATATTGCTCAAAGGTGAAAAAGTAAAATTAAAAAACTTTGGTAGTTTTTATTTCAAGCAGTACAGGGAAAGATTGTTTTTCAATCCACACACGAATTCAAAAACATATTTGCCACCGAAGAAGGTTATAGTGTTTAGGTGTAGTAAAACCCTTTTTTAGACTGCCGAAAAACTGCGCAATACATTGTTTACTGCCATGCCGTGCCACACAGTCGTTTAGGTAACTAAACTCGTGCGTGTCACGACATGTCGAGCCTCGTCTTGCTTGTTTTCAGGCAGTCTAAAATTTTTTAGCAGTAAGTCCAAAAACGGCGAGATACTTTGTTACTGCTATGCCAGGCTTTGGCAGTCATTTAGGTTAACTAAATTGAAAAATAATTGATATACCAACAAAAGTTTATCACTATTAACAATAGTATGAAACAAACTTAGATTGATGTTTGAATAACCTATAAAACAAGTACCGACAAAATGTAGAGCGAAGTGCGATTTTCGTGTGGCCGTGAGAAGAGGGCAAAAACAAACATTAAGCACAACTTTTGCTAAAAAATTTTGCAAAAGTGTGCCGATTGGTGCAGTTTTTGCCCCAGTCTCACTTGTTTTTGAACAGTTTAAAAATTTAGTGGCGAGCCGAAAAACTTCGCAATACTTTGTTTCTGCTATGCCGTGCCACACGGTCGTTTAGGAAACTAAACTAGTGTGTGCGATGAGATTTAATTTCAGTTGTCTATATTTTGAAAATATAGTAAAATATTCATATGAAGATAAAAGATATTGAAGTAGGAAATTTGTTTTTAGCACCAATGGCAGGGGTTAGCGATGTTGGCTTTCGCAAAGTTTGTAAAATGCTTGGTGCTGACCTTACATATGTTGAGATGATAAATGTCAATGCACTTTTGCATGAAAATGAGCATACAAAAAAGCTTCTTGAAACGGCAGTTAATGAAAACATAAAAGTTGTTCAAATATTTGGTCATGACCCAGAAGTTATGGCAAAGGCAGTCGCAAGTCCACTACTTGAAAAGTTTGATATCATAGACATAAACTTTGGTTGTCCAGCGCCAAAGATTGTCAAAAATGGTGACGGAAGTGCACTTTTGAAACATCTTGACAAAATTGCACAAATTTGTAAAAGTTGCACAGATGCAACATCAAAGCCCATAACGGCAAAAATAAGAATAGGCTTTGACGCAAATGAAAATAACGCAATTGAAGTTGCCAAAGTTTGCGAACAAAATGGCATATCCGCAATAACTGTTCATGGTAGAACAAGGGCACAGATGTATAGTGGCACTGTTGACTACGAAACAATAAAAAAAGTCAAACAAGCAGTTAAAATTCCAGTCATAGGCAATGGCGATGTTGTTGATGAGAAGTCTCTTAAGAATATGCTTGACACTGGTGTTGACGGAGTTATGATTGGACGAGGAGCACTAGGCAGACCTTGGATATTTTCCGAACTTCGTGGCAAAAGTGTAAATAATAAGTTTGACATCATCAAATGCCATGTTGATACTTTAAGAAAATACTATTCAGATGATGAACTTTGCGTAACGCTTAGAAAGCATTTTTTGTGGTATATAAACGGCATACCTATGGCAGCGAAGTATAGACTTTTGCTCGCAACAACTAATAATCTTGATGAGAGTCTTGATATATTAAAAAAAGTTTATCAAGGTGAGCAAGATTAAACTTCTTTCAATTTTTTAAAATTATGTTACTTAAAAGGTGGAGTAAAACTTATGAAAGTGTCAGTTATTGGGTGTAGCACGACTTGGTCAGATAGGCCAACGAGTTCGTATTGCATAAATGATAATATTTTGGTTGACGCAGGTGAAGGCACGCTTAAATACTATAAACAAGCGGGAGTGGACTTTGAAAAAATCAAGCATATTTTTGTGACGCATTTACATTCTGACCATACCTTTGCAATTATAAATTACATATATAATGCAATATGTTGTTATAGAAATGACCAAAAAAGAGTTATCAATATCTATGGTACAAAAGGGATAACACAGTATTTAAAATCATTGCAAAATGTGATTTTGCCGGATAGCAAAAATATCGATACGAGTAAATTTATACGCATTCATGAAATAACCGACTTTAACAAAAAGATTAAAGTTGACGATATTGAAGTGAGTGTGTTTGAGTTAAAACATGGGCAGATTGAAGATGTTGCATATGTTTTAGATGACAAAACAACGAAAATAGGCTTTTCAGGAGATTGCACATATACGCCTAACCTTGACAAGTTTGTAAAAAGTGCAGATATTTTATATCTTGAATGTTGTGATTTAAAAACAAACGCAAATCATCTTGGCTATGACAAATACATTGAATATGTAAAAGAAAATAAAGATAAAACTTTTTATGCAATTCACTGCTCTGACAATGTTTATTTTAGTGCTGATAAACTTGGCATTTGTGTTGCCAAAGCAGGTCAAGTCAACGATTATAAAAATTATAACAATGAATATTCACCAAACTAATAAAAATGTTTGGTGATTTTTATATACAAACAATAACTATTAAAACATATAAAAACATAACATTTTGTTGAAAAACAAAATGTTTTTTTATTTTTTTAAAAAAAATTTAAAAAATTTTGTTAAAACTCTTGACAAACATATGGGGGGGGGGAGTAAAATTGTTTATAGCCAAGGGGATGTTACATAAAGCAGGTGGTAGTTAATATCTCCTTGGTTCTCCCATAGTAAAGATTCTGTGGGCACAATAAAGGAGAAGGTTATGAAAAATAAAAAATCTAAGCTTTTATTAAGTTTGTGTACTTTGATGTTTTGTTTAGGAGTCATGTGCTTTGGCGTTTATGCAGCAACAACTGTACAATACTCACTTAGTGGAAACATAAACTATGAATTAAATGATGTTTTTGTTGATATTGATACATCACTTTATGGTTCGACAGATGATGACTTGGCATCAAGCCAGTTGTCGGTTGCTGAAAACTTGCGTGCGATTAGCACGGCGCTAGAATCAAATCAAAGCGTTAATTCGGCAATGCTTGATAAATTTTCTTATACCGATCATCAAACTTCATTGGGTGTGGTAGGTAATAATGATTTTCAAACAGCAAGCACTCCTATGACATTAAACTATGGTTCGTATATTCAAAATCAAAAGTCTTATGTTTATTATATTGCTATTACTATAAGTAATTATGCCAATGAATATATAAATGCCATTCTTAATCTTGACAGTTTGTATGAGTTAAACAATAGCAATATAGTAATTGCTCCTGAGCGAACAATGGAAACGATAAATCCAGGTACAAGTGATAGCCCTCAAAAACTTTGTTTTGTGTTTGCTCTTATATTAAACAATCCAAGTCAATCAGTATCTTTAACATTTGATAATGTTTTATTGACTGTTTCACGTGGTGAATTAAAGGCAACTGAAGGTTTGGAATTTACTTTGACCGATGACGGCAATGCTTATAGTGTTTCAAGTGGGACAGCTACTGGTGACAAAATAATTATTCCATCACATTACCAAGGGAAGGAAGTAACGACGATTTCCAAAATCGGTGGAGGCTGGACTGGTGGCTGGGGAAATCTTCCTGCCAATTGGAAAGAAGTATATATTCCAAACACAATCACAACAGTTAAAGACTATGGTTTGGGTGGTATGCCTAATTTAAGATATTTATATATACCTCAGTCTATCCAAAGTATTGGGGATTCATTTGCTGGTGGACTTACTTCGCTTGTAACGCTTTATATTCCAGAAAACATTTCCATAGATTATGATATAAATAATGATATACACTATTCTTATTATCCTTTTTATAGTACAGTTGACCTTGCTTACAATAGCAGTGTTATGTCAATTTATGTTTCTGCTGAAAACCCAACTTATGCATCACAAGACGGAATTTTATTTACAAAGGATAAAACAGGATTGATTTATTTTGCATCAAAAATTATGGCACATTATTCTATTCCAGATGGGGTAACCCACATAAGAGATAATGCATTTTATTCATCAAATTTACAGTCTATTACATTTCCAGAAAGTTTGTTGGAAATTGGAAGTAATAACTTTAACAGTTTATCAAATTTAACACAACTTGATTTACCAGAGGGCTTACTTGAAATAGGTTCAAATTCATTTCGTAATCTTACAAATTTAACACAACTTGATTTACCAGAGGGCTTACTTGAAATAGGCTCAAGTTCATTTTATAATCTTCCAAACATAAATAGCATAGCATTGCCAGATAGTTTGACTACTTTAATGGGTGCGTTTATTAATTGTGAAAATTTGCAAAATGTAACCTTGGGCAATAATATAACTGATATTGACAGTTCTGCTTTTAGTGGGTCACCTTGGATAAAGCAATATCAAGCAGAAGTTAACAGTTATGGAATAGTAGCTGTAGCTGATCTTAAAGAAAAAATGGGGATAGTTGCTTCTAGAGATGGTAGTGTTAAATATTGCTTTGGTATACCCGGAATGACAATAGTTCAAGGTAATGGGTTAACATATTGCGATGCAAATGTTATTGCTAGGTATGCGTTTAGAGGTGTTACATTCAACATTCCACAATACATACCATCAACGGTGAATATAATTTGTAAAGATGCATTTTCTAGTTGTAAATTTCCTAATAAGGTATATTATATTGATAGCACTACTACAACGTCATGGCATCTTACGTCTTATGGTCCATCTATATCAAATCCAGAAGTTGATTTGTCGGGTGATATATCGTCGTATTTAACAGTGGGGTATTACAGACTAGAAAAAATAGCTTGATAAAAATGGCATGGTTAAAATCCATGTCATTTTTTTGTTAAAAAATGTTTGGTGATTTTTTTTAAATTTTATACAATATATTTAAAGTGAGGGAAATATGAAAAGAACAATCAAAGATATTGGTGTCAAGGGAAAGAAAGTTTTTCTTAGAGTTGATTTCAATGTGCCTCTTGACGACAGTGGCAACATAACCGACGCAAGCAGAATAACAAAAGAACTTCCAACAATAAAATATCTCATTGCTCATGGGGCAAGAGTTATCATATGTACACATCTTGGCAGACCAAAGGGCGAACCGAATCCAAGGCTTTCAACTATTGTTATTGCGAAATATTTGGTTGGTGTGCTTCATTGCAAAATTAAGTTTTCACCAACTGATATTGGCGATGAAGTCAAAAAGATGGCAGACGAACTGCAAGACGGCGAAATATTGGTGCTTGAAAACATAAGGTTTTATAAAGAAGAGGAAGAAAATTCACCAATATTTGCAAGTAAACTTGCATCGCTTGCTGACATCTATGTCAATGATGCATTTGGAACGGCACATAGAAAGCACGCTTCAATTTATGGCGTTGCGAAACTTCTTCCAAACGCAGTTGGCTTTTTGATGGGCAACGAAATAAACACAATAACCGAAGTTCTTGAAAAACCAGAGCATCCTTTTGTTGCAATTTTGGGCGGAGCAAAGGTTAGTGATAAGTTGGCTGTTGTTCATAACCTCATCAAGCTTTGCGACACTGTGCTTATTGGTGGTGGAATGGCATATACATTCTTAAAAGCACAAGGTGCAAAAATTGGCAAGTCACTTTATGAAGAAAATTGCCTTGAAGACGCCAAAGCTATTCTTGAAGAAGCAAAGCAAAACAACAAAGAGATAATTTTGCCTGTTGACCACATTGCTTCAACAATTTTAAGTCCAAACGCAACAGTAATTAAAATACCAACAAAAGATATTCCTGACTCTTTGGTTGGACTAGATATAGGGAAAAAGACAATTAAACTTTTCGTTAAAAAGATAAAACAAGCAAAGACAATCATATGGAACGGACCTATGGGCGTGTTTGAGTATGAAGCTTTCAAACGCGGTACAAAAAAAATTGCCAAGGCAGTTGCAAAAAACAAGGGCAAAACCATCGTTGGTGGTGGCGACAGCATAGCAGCACTTCATGCTCTTAAACTAGATAAAGATATATACCACATCTCAACTGGTGGTGGTGCAAGTTTGAAGCTCATTGCTGGTGAAAGTTTGCCAGGTGTTGATGTTATTAGTGATGTTGAGGAGTAAAAATGAAAAAATTTGTAGTTGGTAATTTCAAAATGAACACGACTCCATCGCAGTTTAGTTCATATCTCGATGAGTTTTTACCAAGGATAAAAGATTGCAAGACAAACATAATATTTTGTTTGCCAGCAACGCATTTTCATGTGGCGAGTTTAAGACTTAGTGCAACAAATATCAAATTTGGAGCACAAAACATATCAAGTGAAAAAAGTGGAGCGTGCACCGGCGAAATATCCAATGAAATGGTAAAAGATTGCGGTGCAGATTACACACTTATAGGTCACAGCGAAACAAGGAGAAAGTTCAAAGAAACTCCTGAGAGCATAAATCAAAAAATAATTCGTGCACTTGAAGTAAATTTGAAAGTCATTTTGTGTATAGGCGAAACAAAGTATGAGCGCACAACTAAAAAGACAAAACTGTCACTCAAACGCCAACTAGACACGGCGCTTAAAGGTCTTTATGAAAATGAACTTAGAAACATAATGATAGCATACGAACCAATTTGGGCGATTGGCACAGGAAAGACACCAACGCCGAAAGAGATTGAAGATACGGTTAAGGACATAAAAGATATAATAGCAGACAACTTCACAGTCCGTGCAGCAGAAAAAATGAATGTACTTTATGGCGGGAGTATAACCGAAAGCAACTGCTCACAGTTTTCAAAAATCAAAGGCATATCTGGACTGTTGGTTGGTGGTGCATGCCTAAACGCCAAAAGCTTTGCAAATATTTGTAAATAAAATAGTTTAATAATGAAAATACTCGTAATAGTGTTGTTAATTATGGGGTGCACCCCAAAAGTTGGACAAAAAATTAATATTTATATTGCTATATTATGAGTTCGGTATTGCACCGGGCTCATTTTTAATTTAAGTATTATTCTTTCGTTGTTGTAATAATATATGTAT